>JAHENN010000039.1 GCA_018609665.1 Haloarculaceae archaeon
ATCGCCGCGACGCCGGCGACGTACGGGACCGCGGCCAGCGCGAGACCGCCGGCGACCGCGCGGCGGGGAGTCGGGTGCCCTCGAGCCGGTAGCCGCCGTACGCCGCCGCGACGACGGCCAGCAGCCCGACGACGTAGCGGCCGTAGAGTCCCGCGTCGAGCGGCTCCAGCGTCGTCACGACGGGGCTCCGCGTCCCGGCCGTCGCCCCCGAGCCGACGACGACGTACGTCTCGCCCGGTTCGGGGGCCTGCCGGGCGACGCCGCGGTCGTCGTCGCCGTCGGTCGCCGCCACGCCGCTCCAGACGGCGCCGCCGTCCTCGACGGTCGCCCCGGCCGGGTCGTTGACGACCCGCTGGCCCGCGGGCGCCTCGACGACCAGCTCGTCGGCGTTGATGACGTACCGGGTGACGCGGCCCTCGCCGTTGAGGTACGGCACCACGAGCAGGCCGAGGCGCTGCCGGGCCGCCCCGCGGTCGACGAACTCGACGGTGACGGTCCCGTCGCCGACCGCGACCGTCGGCTCGGCGGGATCGATTGGCGGCCGGCTGGTTTCGAGCCGCTCGGCGACGAGCGACTTGACCCGGCCGGGGTTCTCGCGCCACTCGGACGCGGTCGGCTCGGCCACCTCGTTCTCGACGTGCCAGCGGACGTCGCCGTTCTCGCGGACCTCGAGCGTCGCGTCGGTCGCGGTGACGTCCTCGTGGAACGGCTCGCCGCAGACGGCACAGAACGGGGTCGGCGGCGGTGCCGCGGCGGCCCCGCCCGCGAGGAGGAGGCCGCAGAACGCGAGCGCGAGCGCCGCCGTGGCGGTCGGTCGCGACATACCTGCATCGTTTTCTGCCTCGTCACGAGTGTCTTCGGGTGGGCCGGGCGGCCCGCCGGCCGGGAAACCAAACCCGTTTTAACCCGCGGTGCGCTACCGGCCGGTAACAATGGAGATGCCACGCCGGTTCAACACGTACTGTCCGCACTGCGACTCCCACCAGGAGATCGAGGTGGAGAAGGTCCGGACGGGCCAGTCCTCGGGGACGAAGTGGGACGCCCGCCGCACCCGACGCGGGAAGGCGGTCATCGGCAACGCCGGGCGGTTCTCCAAGGTGCCCGGCGGCGACAAGCCGACGAAGAAGACCGACCTGAAGTACCGCTGCAGCGACTGCGGCAAGGCCCACCTGCGCGAGGGATGGCGCGCCGGGCGGCTCACCTTCCAGGAGTAACCATGGCGGGAAGCTTCTTCAGCGTCCGGTGCGACGACTGCGAGAACGAGCAGGTCGTCTTCGGCAAGGCTGCCAACGTCGTCGACTGTGCGGTCTGCGGCTCGACGCTCGTGACGCCGACGGGCGGCGAGGCCGAGTTCCACGGCGAGGTCCTCGAGGTCGTCGAGGCCCGGTAGACGGGCGACCGGAGCCACAGGGGCCGACCGGCGGGCGAACGGAGGTTTTATTCTCGTCACACGGCTATCACGGCGTATGCAATACAGCGGCTGGCCCACGCCGGGCGAACTCGTCGTCGGCACCGTCGACGAGATCGAGGACTTCGGCGTGTTCGTCGACCTCGAGGAGTACGAAGACAAGCGCGGGCTGGTCCACGTCAGCGAGGTCGCCGCCGGCTGGATCAAGAACGTCCGCGACCACGTCAACACCGACCAGATGGTCGTCTGCAAGGTGCTGGAGGTCGACGAGGACGCCCAGCAGGTCGACCTCTCGATCAAGGACGTCAACGACCACCAGCGCTCCGAGAAGGTCCAGGAGTGGAAGAACGAGCAGAAGGCCGACAAGTGGATGGAGCTGGCCTTCGGCGAGGACGTCGACGACGGGACGTTCCAGCGGGTCGCCAACGAGCTCATCGAGGAGTACGGGACGCTGTACGACGGCTTCGAGGAGGCGGCCATCCACGGCCCGGAGGCGCTCGACGGAACGGACCTCGCGGACGACGAAGTCGAGGCCGTCGTCGAGACCGCCCGGGAGAACGTCTCGGTGCCGTACGTGACGGTGACGGGCTACGTCGACCTGGAGGCGCCGGGGCCGGACGGCGTCGAGGACGTCCGCGAGGCGCTGTCGGCCGCCGAGGGCAACGGCGAGGTGCCCGACGAGGTCGACCTCGAGGTCACCTACGTCGGCGCCCCGGAGTACCGCATCCGGGTGCAGGCGCCCAACTACAAGACCGCCGAGTCCCAGCTGGAGGCCAGCGCCGACCGCGCGGGCGAGGCCATCGAGGCCACCGGCGGGACCGCCGACTTCCACCGCGAGCGCCGCACCGACGACGAATGACGGCCGGCGCTCCGCGACGGACGACAACCGGCCGCGACCGGCCCCGACGGACGGCATGAAGGCCGACATCCGGGTCTGCTCGGCGTGGGCGACCGAACACGACGCGCCGGTCTACACGCTCGGCGAGACGTGTCCGGAGTGCGGCGCCGACGCAGAGAACAGCGCCCCCGCCCCGTACAACCCCGAGGACCCCTACGGCGAGTACCGGCGCCGCGCTCGCCGGGACTGACGGTCGGCACATCGCCGTGTTCTTATGCCGGCCGGGCCCCACCGTTCGGCATGGACGACTTCGACATCGAGGCGACGGTCGAGGACGACCCCGACCTCGAGGCGCCGGTGCTCGTCGAGGGGCTGCCGGGCGTCGGCCACGTCGGCAAGCTGGCCGCCGAGCACCTGCTGGAGGAGTTCGACGCCGAGCTAATTCGGCGGGTCCACTCCGAACACTTCCCGCCGCAGGTGACCGTCGAGGACGGCCGGACGACGCTGGCCTGTGCCGAGATACACGCAATCTGCGACGCCGACCGCGACATGCTGGTGCTGACCGGCGACCACCAGGCCGGCGACGGGCCGGGCCACTACCGGCTGACCGAGGGCTTCCTCGACGTCGCCGAGCGGTTCGGCGTCGAGCGCGTCTTCGCGATGGGCGGCGTGCCGACCGGCGAGCTCGTCGACGAACCGGCCGTGGTCGGCGCGGCGACGAGCGACGCGCTCCTCGCGGAACTGGAGGGCGTCGGCGTCGAGTTCCGCGCGGACGAACCCGCCGGCGGCATCGTCGGCGTCTCCGGGCTGCTGCTGGGGCTGGGCGAGCGCCGCGGGCTGGAGGCCGCCTGTCTGATGGGCGAGACGAGCGGCTACCTGGTCGACCCCCAGAGCGCCCGCGTGGTGCTGGAGGCGTTGCAGGCGGCCGTCGGCTTCGAGGTCGGCTACGACGCCCTCGCGGACCGCGCCGAGGAGATGCAGGAGGTCGTCGAGCGCATCCAGCAGATGGAGAGCGGCTCGACGTCCGGCGACGAGGACCTCCGGTACATCGGCTGACCGGGTCCAACACGCTCTTAAGCGGTTCGCCCGTACGGCGGCCGTGGTCGAACCGCTGCTGTCGCTGCCGCGCTGGGTCTACCTCGGCGTCGCCGCCGGCGCCGTCGCGACCGTCGGCGTCGCCGTCGTCTTCCTCGTCGGCGGGCGGCTCTTCCCCGACGGGACGGCCGACGGCGGCCGGCGCTCGGGTGGGTCCGGTCGCTCGAGTCGGTCGGGCCGCTCGAGCCGCTCGACCGAGGCCATCCGCCGGGCGGAGATCAGGAGCTACCTCGACGACATCGGCGAGCGGTTCGCCGAGGACGCCGAGGTCGCGGGCGAGCGGGTCGCCTTCCACCTCCCCGAGCGGGACGTCGCCGTCACCTTCGACGCCCGGACGTTCCTGGCGCTGGAGCGGAGCCCGACGCACGCCATCCTCGCCGAACACGAGATGCCGGGCGTCGCGCTCGGCAACCGGCTGCCGTTCGAGACGCCGTCGGTCGGGGACGACGCGGACACGGGCGCGGGAGCAGGCGCGGACGCGAACAGGAACGCGAGCGTGGGCGCCGGCCCCGGCGCCGGCACGGGCGGAGGTGCAGGCGCCGACCGCCTCGAGGCCGGGCGCCGCGGTGCCGACGCCGCCTTCGACGTGCTGGGACTGTCCCACGGCGCCGACGAGGCGGCCGTCCGGCGGGCCTACCGGCAGCGCGTCAAGGAGGTCCA
>JAHENN010000040.1 GCA_018609665.1 Haloarculaceae archaeon
CGTCTGTGACACCGAGCGGCCAAAGCTATACTCCACGAACGATCGCGAGAAGCTGAGCTACTGTCACCGCCACACGAAAGAATACGAGAGCGTGATTGACGTCATCGAGCGGCGCGAATATGACGACTGAGTTCCGAGTGCGCCTTCTGGAGTTCTGTCTGTGGGTTCTCACGGCGACCGCGGCAATCGTTTCAGTGCTCGGCGTCGTTTCGTTTCTCGTCGGTGGCGGCCTCCTGCGGCTGAAATTCTACCTGTTCGTGGCCGGGCTTTTGATTTTCGGTATCGGGAGTTTTGGAATCCAGCCGGAACGCCCCAGCCGGGACAGGAAATTGGTGACGGTCGAAAGCGAAAGCCGGAGTCGGATTGAGGAGGTTATCTCAAGAATCCCGCCACTGAAAAGCCGGCTTATTCCGATGTCTGATCGCATTAGCCGGGACGTAAAAGTGCTCGTGACTGGAATAGTACTTTTAATGGTGTCGCTGACGATGGAGGTCGTCTTCGATGTCACCCCGACGTAGCCGTCCTGTGGGCCGATAGCGCTGTATCCAACCGTTTATTAATTTCTGAATCGACGTATTGGTATGGTTAGGTCCGACCCCGAACAGACGGACGTGGACGAATCCGAACGACTTGCACAGACCAGCGAGGAAGCACACAGTGGGTGGGAACGAACACTTGAGGACATGGAACGGATGGCCGAGGAGCGCGAAGCGTCGGGCTACGAGACGCTGACGTTGCCTGCCGCCGATACCACCCCGAAATCGCCGGACACCGGCAGCACCAACGAGTGGGGGCTGGCCTACATCGTCGCGGACAACCAGCTCGAGGAACTGGAGGTGTTCGACACAGGCCTCGAATTCGACGGCACGGCGGTATATCAGGCCGAAAGCGCCGGTCACGGCTTCATCGTCACGGAGTGTGTCGACACCGACGCCGATAGGGTTCTGTTTGTCGCCGGTACATACCAGCTTCGGCATGGGGGGGCGCTCGTCAGAACCGCCGTCGATCGCGAGGAGATGTACACACACATCAAGCGACTCGATGGAACGACGGTCCGGACCGTCCACCACTCGGAGGCCGAGCCGTTCTTCCCCGATCCCGACCGCCTGCTCAGCTACGAAGGCGGAATCTGAAAGGAGTCGTTCGAACGGAGTGCGGCCGAGGGTACTGACTCCGCTGGTATGAGCCCGCATTTTCGGGCTCTGCTTCGCCAGTGTCACGACGGGCTTTTTATAATTCCGTACATACCGAAGTTCCATGAGCAGTACATTGCCGGAGCGGGCCGTCCGCGCCCTCGAGAGCCACGACGCCTTCGAGCGGGACGGCGACGCCTTCGCGGTGACGACGACGCGGTTCGACGGCCGGGTGACCGCCGAGCCGACCGACGGGTGGCCGCTCCACTACCGGCTCGAGGTGCGGGCGCCGACGCTGCAGGCGGCGACGGCCGACGAGGTCGGCGAGGCGCTCGTCGAGGGGTGGTTCGACACCTACGAGCTCCGCCTGGAAGACGCGCCGAAGGCCGTCCGGGCGGACCTCGACCTCGAGGAGCAACGGGTCGTCGCCGAGGGCGACGACGCGGTCGCCGTCTTCGGCTTCGAGGAGGGCAACGCCGACCGCGCGCCCGACGTCGTCAAGGCCATCGCCGAGTACGTCGAGGGGACCTACATGGAGGGCATCGTCCCGGGCTACGAGTACGTCCCGCCGGTCTCGGAGATGCTCTCGCAGGCGCGGCAGTCCGGCGGCGACGGGGACGGCGGCGGCCCGATGCCGCTGTGAGCGGGCGGGGGCTGGCGGCGCGCCGGTCGGCTGCCGCCGCTACCGGTGGTCGTACACCCGCTGGACCTTGCCGGTCTCGGTGCGCTCGATGCCGCCCGAATCGACCACCTCGACGGCGTCGGGGGTGAACGACAGCGTCGCGTCCAGCCGGTCGAAGACGACCGACTCCAGTTCCTCGGTCGTCCGGCCGGCGTCGGACGCGCGCTCGACGGTGAGTTCGACGACGTCGAGGTTGTCCCGCCTGTAGAGGTCGATGCGGTAGTGGGGGGCGACGCCGTCGACGCCGACGACGACGTCCTCGATCTGGCTGGGGTAGAGGTTCAGCCCGCGGACGACGAGCAGGTCGTCGGTCCGGCCGGTGACGTTGTCCATCCGGACGGTCGTCCGCCCGCAGTCGCAGGGCTCGTACCGCAGCGAGGTCATGTCGCCGGTGCGGTACCGCAGCACCGGCAGCGCCTCCTTGCTGAGCGTCGTCAACACGAGTTCGCCCTCCTCGCCGGGCGGCAGCGGCTCGCCGGTCTCGGGGTCGACCACCTCGGGGTAGAAGCGGTCCTCCCAGACGTGGAGGCCGTCCTGTGCCTCGTGGCACTCGACGGAGACGCCGGGGCCGACGATCTCCGAGAGGCCGTAGAGGTCGACCCCGGTGACGTCGAGCCGGCGCTCGATGGCCTCCCGGGTCGGGTCGGTGCAGGGCTCGGCTCCGAAGACCACCGTCGAGACCGGCAGGTCCGCGGGGTCGAGCCCCTGCCGTTCGGCGTGGTCGGCCAGGTACAGCGAGTAGGAGGGGGTACAGGCGAGGACGTCGCTCTCCAGGTCGATCATCATCTCGAGCTGCTTTTCGGTGTCGCCGCCGCCCATCGGCAGCAGCGACGCCCCCAGGGTCTCGGCGCCCTGCTGGAGCCCCGCGCCGCCGGTGAACAGCCCGTAGCCGTAGGCGTTCTGCACGAGGTCGTCCTCGGTGACGCCGGCGGCGGCCAGCGACCGGGCCATCACCTCCCGCCAGACGTCGAGGTCGTCGTCGGTGTAGGCGACGACCTTCGGCTTGCCGGTCGTCCCCGAGGAGGCGTGCAGGCGGCGCACCGCCGACCGGTCGACGGCGAACAGCCCGTCGGGGTACTGCTCGCGGAAGTCCTCCTTCGTGGTGGTCGGCAGCTTCGTGACGTCGTCGACCGTCTCGACGTCCGCCGGCGCGACGCCCCGCTCGTCCATCGCCTCGCGGTAGAACGGGACGTTCTCGTAGGCGTTCCGGACGGTCTCCCGGAG
>JAHENN010000041.1 GCA_018609665.1 Haloarculaceae archaeon
TGCGCGGGACCGGATTCGAACCGGCGGACCCCTACGGGACAGCGTCCTAAGCGCTGCGCCGTTGGCCTGGCTTGGCTACCCGCGCGCGGCCGTCGGTACCGCCGTCGCGGAAAAGTACCTGTCGCTACCGCCCGGCGCGGTCCCGGATGCGCTCGACGAGGCCCTCGAAGTCGGCCGTCGGCTCGACGCCGCGGACCTCGTCGCCGACCCGCAGTTCGCCGGGGTCGACCACCCGCGCGCAGACCCCGCCGCGGCCGTCGCCGAGGGCGTCGGCGACGCCGTCCTCGCCGGCGACGTCCTCGACGTGCCGGCAGGGTGGCCGCGGGCGGGTTCCCTCGAACGTCGCCGCCCCGAGCCGGAACCGACACTCCAGCAGGTCGCCGACGTCGCCGCCGCGGACGACCAGGTTGCGCCGGTGGCGGCCGTCCGTGAGGTCGATGCCGGTCGTCTCCCGTATCTCTTCGAGCGCCTCGGCCTGCACGAGCGTCACCTCGCAGACGTCGAACGGCGAGTAGTAGCCCCGGCCGGTGCAGTAGCGGTCGCCGGCCAGCCCGCCCGCGACGGCCTCGACCGTCTCGCGGGACTCCATCGGCTCGCCCTCGACCTCGGCGACGAGAATCGTCTCGAGACGCATACCGGCACTCGGGGCCCGACGCACAAGGCTCCGCCGACGATTTAAGTTCGCGGCCGCCCGACGTGGGTGTGTGTACCGCGCTCGCGACCGGGTCGAGAACGAGGAGTGGGTGGCCGCCATCGACGAGGCGGCCGAGCGGCTCGAACTCGGCGGTGAGGCGAAGTCGCGGGCGGTCGATCTGTTCCTGTCGACGGTGCCGGAGGAGCGGCGCTCCAAGCGGGCGGCCGTCGCGGCGAGTCTCTACGCCGGCGCGCTCATCGCCGGCGACCGGCGCTCGCAGTCGGCCGTCGCCGACGCGGTCGGCGTCGCCCGGCTGACCGTCCAGCAGCGCTGGAAGGGGCTGATGCGGGAGGCGGGGCTGGAGCCGCCGGCGTGGTGATTAGTCGGTCCCGCGGTCGGCCGGCCGGCCCTCCCGCTCGGGCGTGCGGTTGCCGTGTTCGTCGATCTCGCCGGCGACGATGCGCGTCGAGGAGATGACGTCGCCGTCCTCGGCGTAGACGTGGTCGACGACCTCGATTTCGAGCGGGTCGAGGCCCTTCTGCTCGCGCTTCTCGTTGACCCGCTCGGCGCCCTCGGCGGTCTCGGGGGAGGCGACGAGCACGTCGAAGCCGGGTTCGTCGGCGACGCCGGTCGGCTCCTCGAGCCGCCGGATCTCGAACTCGCGGCCGTGGTCGGCCGCCAGCGCTGCGAGTTCGCGCTCGAGGTCGGCCCGGCGCTCGTCGAACGGACGGACGTAGCGGTCGGCGTCGCGGGTCTTCGGCGCGAGGTCGTCGCTCGTCAGCCCGACGGTCAGGTCGCCGAGTTCGAAGGCACGCTCGAAGAGCGCCCGGTGGCCGTCGTGGACCGGGTCGAACGTCCCGCCCAGTACGACGTTCATGGACGCCGGGAGGGCTGGCCCGGGGTTAGTTCCTGTGGTGCGGCGGTCAGTCGTCGGCGCCCTCGGCCGCGTCCTCGGCGTCGCCGTCGACGGTGATGCGGACCGGCTCGCGGCCGTTCTCCGGCTGGACGCCGAGGTGGGAGTCGAGGTTGAACACCGTGTTCAGCTCGTCCTGCACCTCGCCGACGATGGAGCCGACCAACTCGCTCGGCCGCATCGCGGTGTACTCGTAGGGGTTGTTGCCGGCGCCGCTTTCCTCCCGCTTGCGGCGCCGGACCTTCCCCTCGTCGTTGAGCTCCGCCAGCGCCTCCCGGACGGTGCTGGGGTAGAGCCCGGTCCCCTCGGCGATCTCCTCGCTCGTGCTGCCGGGGTGTTGCCGCAGGTAGACGTAGATGCGGGCCCGCGTCTCGGTGTCCAGCACCCACGACAGCAGGTCCACGATCCCCTCGTCGAAGCCGGCCGTCGCCCGCTCGGCCTCCCCTTCCAGTCTGTCCCGTACGCTCCCCTCCTCGGAGTCGACGGGGTCCGACCCCCCGTCGTCCGGCGTATCGTCGGTCGACATGGGTGAAGTTCAGCAGGACACAGGGAGTACCGGTACATAAATTTCACCCCGGCGCGTCGCCGGCCAGAAGCCCCGCACACAGCCCCTCGAGGCCCTCCTCGGCGAGCAGCCGCCGCTGGCGGTCGGCGCCGCTCTCGGCGTCGTACACCGCCCGGATGCCGGAGACGCCGAGCCGGCTGGCCTCGCGGTCGACGAGCTCGCCGAGCGGGACCGTCTCCTCGCAGGCCCGGTCCAGCAGCGCCGCGTCGTGGCCGTGCCGTATCGCCCGCCACTTGTTCTCGTCGAGCGGCTCCCGCCGGTGGTCGTGGCCCGCCTCGCCGTCCTCGTAGCGGGCCGTCAGGTCCTCCACCAGCGCCGCGGCGTACTCGACGAACGCCAGCACCCGCTCGGGGTCGGCCTGGCCGTCCGGTGCCCGCACCTCGACGGTGCCGTGCTCGGAGTGCGGCCTGACGTCGTACCAGAGCTCCCCGCGGTCGTTGATCGACCCCGTCTCGACCATCGTCCGCTCGAACGACCGGAACGTCTCGAAGTCGCCGAACGCCGTCGGGATGCCGGTGTTCGGCAGCGCCTCGAACACCTTCCCCCGGGCCGACGCCAGCCCGGTGTCGAAGCCGTTCCAGAACGGCGAGTTCGCCGACAGCGCCAGCATCACGGGCATGTACCACCGCAGCTCGTCGGCGACCCAGACGGCCTTGTCGGCGTCGTCGACCCCGACGTGGACGTGCAGCCCGGCCGTCGTGTTGCGGTGCTGCGGGTACTGGATGCGGTCCAGCTGCGACCGGTACCGCGGCTTTTCGGCGTGTTCCAGCTCCCGCCACCGCGCGGCCGGGTGCAGCCCCGCGGCCGCGATTCCGTAGCCGTGCGCGTCGGCGTGGTCGAGCAGCGCCGTCCGCACCTCCGTCAGCGCGTCGCCGGCCGCCGACACCGACTCGACGGTCGGCGTCTGCGTCTCGACGACGCACTTGAACAGCTCGTGGTCGAGCCGGTCGGCCAGCACCGCCGGCGGGTCGGCGCCGTAGACGAGCTCGTCGGTCCCCGCCGTCGGACGCCCGGCGCCGTCGACCACGTAGAACTCCTCCTCGACCCCGAGCGTCCCCGCCCGGTCGAAGGCCTCGCGCGAGCCCAACTCCATCGACGTGTCCTTGGCCGCCGGCGGATAAATAGCATGCGCCCGCCGCTCACCGCGGCGCCGCGACGACGCCGAGGTGGTCGTCGTGGAACGGCTCCAGCCGCCGGCGCTCGCGGACCTCGTACCCCTCCGACAGCGCCGCAAGGACCTCCTCGAACACCGCTTCCGGGTCGCCGGTGACGTCCTCGCTGCGGGCCTTCACCGACAGCAGCAGCCGGCCGTCGTCCCGGAGGAACCGCCGGTTGGCCAGGGCGACCCGCGCCTGCCCCCGGGTTGCGACGTCCTGGACGACGACGTCCACCGGCTCGACGACGTGGGCGTACGTCTCCGGCGTTCGGGCGTCCTTCAGCAGTGGGAACAGGTTCCGGCGGTCGTCGGCCACGTCGAGCAGGTCCCGGGTCGGCCGGGCGGCGAACTCGACGGCGTAGGTCGGCCCCGCGAAGTCGGCGACGTGGCCGACCGTCGTCCCTGCGGCGGCGCCGAGGTACAGCACCGTCTCGCCGCCGGAGAGCCCCGTCTCGACGCCCTGCTCCAACATCGCGCCCAGCTTCGAGCGCCGGGGGTCCCAGCGGCGCCACTCGCCGTCCGTCGGCTCCCCGTAGACCGGCTCGCCGCGGGTCGCGAGCGCGGACTCGCCGTCGAACTCGTGGCGGCGGACGCCGTCGGGCAGACTCATTCGGTCTCACGCGCCTGGATGCGCTCGATGCGGTCGGCCAGCTCGGCGTCCAGCTCCGGCTTCCGCTCGCCGGAGTAGTGGTCGACGCGGGCCGCGATGGTCAGCTTCCCCGCCAGCGCCCGGGCCGCCGACCCCCGGTTGTCCGGGTGGGTCCCCCGGACCGCCTCGTGGGCGTAGATGACGCCGTGTTTCGGCGACGGCGCCCGCCCCCGCAGGTGGGCGAACAGCGCGTCCTCGGCGCCCAGCACCTGCACCGTCCCGGACGGCTTTCGCGCCAGTTCCTCCAGCCCGCCGGCCAGCGCGATCAGCCGCGCCGCCAGCACCGGCCCGGCCAGCGCGGCCAGGTTCGGGGCCACCTCCGGCGCCGTCCGCTCGACGTGCCGCCGGAGGGCCTCGGCCTCGTCGTCGACGTCCCGGACGCGCCGGGCCAGCGCGACGACCGGGGCCGGCTCGTCGCTGTCGTCGCCGTCGTCGCCCCCGTCGGCCGCCAGCTCGCGGGCGTACTCGACGCCCGTCCCCGCCGACTCGCGGGTGCTGCCCGCCCACTCGGCGACCCGCTCGGCGAGCTCGTTGGCGACGCGGAGACAGTCGTCCATCGCCCGGATCGCGTGGACGAGCTGCTGGTCGTCGGCCCGCTCGCGCTCACGGACCGCGGCCTGCGTCGCTCGCGTCGTCGCCTCGCGGAGCTGGTCGTAGTAGTCCTCGGCATCGTCGGCGAAGCCGGCCGCGACGGCCCGCTCGGGCCACGGCGCCGGCTCCTCGGTCGACCCCTCCCGCACCGCCGCGGCGGCCGCCGCCGGGTCGTCTGGCGGGACGTCCGCGAACCAGCCGTCCTCGGAGTCGCTCATGGCTCCGTGTTGTCCCCGGCCCGGTAAATGCGTTCCCAGTACGGGGGCCGAGCGACTTATTTCCGCCGGGAGCGAACCGCCAGCGTGTTCGCCGGCCACGCCCTCCTGGCGTTCGCCCTCGCGGTCGGAGCCGCGTCGCTGGCCGGCTGCGACGCGGAGCGGGCGCTCGCGGTCGGGCTCCTGGCCGCGGCCTTCGGGCTCGCTCCGGACGTCGACATCGTCTACGCGCCGGCGGGTCTCGCCGGTGCCGCCAGCCTCCCCGCCGCGGAGGCGGCGTTCTGGGCGACCGGCAACGTCGTTCACCGGGCGGCGACCCACTCGCTGGTCGTCGGCGCCGCTGCCGCCGCCGTCGCAGGGCTGTGGGCCCGCCGGAGCCGTCTCGGACGGACGCTCGCGGCGCTGCTGGCCGTCGCGGTCGTCGCCGTCGGCGCCGCCGACGCTTCCCTCGTCGCGGTCGTCCTCGCGGTCTTCGTCGCAGCCGTCGTCGTCGTCGCGGAGGCCGCGGTCCGGCACGATATCCCCGCCCGTCACGTCGCCGTCGCCGCCGCCGTCGGGCTGCTGTCGCACCCGTTCGGCGACCTCTTCACCGGGTCGCCGCCGCCGCTGCTGTACCCCTTCGACGTGACGCTCGTCGCCGACCGAATCGTCCTCCA
>JAHENN010000042.1 GCA_018609665.1 Haloarculaceae archaeon
GCGGTCGCTCGACACGATGGTGTGGGCCGCCCGGGAGGCCGACGCCCTCGGCGCGAAGCTCACCGGCGCCGGCGGCGGCGGCTGTATCGTCGCCCTCGACCGGACCGAACAGACCCACACCGCGCTGCAGTACACCCCCGGATGCGAGGAGGCGTTCCGGGCCGAACTGGACACCGACGGCGTCCGGGCCGAGCGATGACGACCGTCCTGAAGCTCGGCGGGAGCGTCATCACCGACAAAACCGACCCCGAGACGGTCGACGAGACGAACCTCGGCCGGGCGGCCGACGCGCTCGCCGGTCGGACGGACGTCGTGGTCGTCCACGGCGGCGGCAGCTTCGGCCACCACCACGCCGACCGCCACGGCGTCTCCACGACGGCCGGGACCCGCGACCCCGAGGGCGTCCGGGCGATCCACGGCGCGATGAAGCGGCTCGACGCGGCCGTCGTCGACGCCCTCGCCGACGTCGACGTCCCGGCGCTGCCCGTCCACCCGATGTCGGCCGCCCACCGCGGGACCGACGGGAGCCTGTCGCTGCCGACCGGACAGGTTCGGGCGATGCTCGAGGAGGGGTTCGTGCCCGTCCTCCACGGCGACGGCGTGGTCCACGCCGGCGAGGGGGTGACGGTGCTGTCGGGCGACGAACTCGTCGTCGCGCTCGCCGACGCGCTGGGGGCCGACCGCGTCGGGGTCTGCTCGGCGGTCGAGGGCGTCTACGGCGACGACGGCGCCGTCATCGACCGGATCGAGACGTTCGACGACGCAGCCGGGGCCCTCGGCGGGAGCGACGCGACGGACGTCAGCGGCGGCATGGCCGGGAAGGTCCAGCGACTGCTCGGGTCGGCGGCGCCGGCGTGGGTCTTCGGGCTCGACGACCTCGGGGCGTTCCTCGACGGCGGCGACCCGGGGACCCGGGTCGGCTGAAGATTTATACCGGAGAACGCGGCCAGACGCCCCGTGCCGGAGTGAATCGCCCGGGCGCGTCTCGCGGGAGCGCGGTGCAGCGCGTCCGGAGCCGCCGTCTCGCACCGCCCGTCAGCCCCACTCGAGGCTCTCGGCCAGCGCCGCCCGGTCAATCTTCTGGCTGCCGGTCCGCGGAAGGGAGTCGACGAACGCGACCCGCCGGGGCGTCTCGTAGCCCGCCAGCCCGGGGTGGTCGTCGCAGAAGGCCCGCACGTCGTCGGCGGAGAGCGCCTCGTCGCCGACGACCGCCGCGGTGACCGCCTCGCCGAGCCGGTCGTGCGGCGTCCCGAGGACGGCCGCCGCCTCGACGCCGTCCATCTCCGCGAGGACCCCTTCGACCCGCGACGGCGCGACCTTCTCGCCGCCGGAGAGGACGATGTCGTCGAGCCGGTCGACGAAGCGGAGGCCCCCGTCCGCCCGCCGGACGACGTCGCCCGTCCGGAACCACTGCTCGCCGCCGTCGTCCGCCGGCTTGAAGGCCGCCTCCGTCAGTTCCGGCCGTCTCCAGTAGCGCGGCATGACGCTGTCGCCGCGGAGCCACAGCTCGCCGTTCTCTCCGTCGTCGACGTCTGACCCCGTGTCGGGGTCGACGACCCGCGCCTCGACGGTCGGCACCGGCCGCCCGAGCGCGCCCTCGGTTCTCGGCGTCCCCGGCGTCCCGGCGACGGTCAGCCCGGCGGCCTCGGTCTGTCCGTAGTAGTTCAGCAGGTCGTCCACCTCGAAGGCCGCCTCGAACTCCTCGAGCGTCGACGCGGCAGCCGGACTCCCGCCGTAGAAGCACATCCGGAGCGACGAGGTGTCGCGGTCGCGGGCCGCCTCGGTTCCGAGAGCGTCGACCATCATCGCCGGCACCAGCCCCGACACGGTCGCCGCGGTTTCCTCGACGAGCCGCGCCCACTCGGCGGGGTCCCAGGCGGGGTGAACGACGACCGACCCGCCGGTGAACAGCCCCATCAGGGTCGCCCCGTGGAAGCCGCCGACGTGGAACAGCGGGACGGAGACGACGGCCGTGTCGTCGGCGGTCACGTCGTACGTCGAGACGCCGGCGTCGACCTGCGAGCCCACGTTGCGGTGGGTCTGGACCGCGCCCTTCGGGTCGCCGGTCGTTCCGGAGGTGTGCATCACGACCGCCGCGTCGTCGTCGAGTCTCGTCGCCGGGGCCGGCGTCTCCGACGGCGAGCCGAACGCCGCCTCCCGGAACTCGCCGGCGTGGCCGTGGACGAGCGACCGTTCGAGCTCCGCCGTCCCGGCAGCCTCCGACGCCGTGCTCGCGAAGACCGAGTCGTGGACCACGACGGCAGGGTCGACGTCCGCCAGCACGCGGGCCACCTCGTCGGGCCCGAACCGGTAGTTGACCGGCGTGAAGACGCACCCGGCCCGCCACGCGCCGAGCGCCACGGCGACGACCGTCGGGTTGTCGAGCATCAGGACGGCGATCCGGTCTCCGGCGTCGGTTCGCTCCGCGAGGAACGCCGCGACCGACGCCGCTCGCCGCCGCAGTTCGCCGTACGCGATGTCCTCGCCGTCGGGGTCGACGATGGCCGCGGCGTCGGGTCGCGTCCGTGCCTGCCGTGCGAACCGCTCGTAGAGATTCATGTGCCCGGGATAGTCGGCCGCGAAGATAAGCGTGCGCCCCACGGTACCGTCGCACTATCCCGCGACGAGGCGGGGACAGTCGAACGTGGACGGTACGGGTTCGCCCGGGTGCCACACGCTCGCGGCGACGTTCCACGGCGGGCCAGCCGGTCGATGCGGGTCGCGTCGCGCCGGGGGCCCCCACGCCGGAGTCGCGGAGCGGCCGTCAGAGGTCCAGCAGCTCCTTTGCGATGATGTTGCGCTGAATCTCGCTTGCGCCCTCGCCGATCTGGTAGATCTTCGTGTGCCGGTAGTGCCGCTCGACGGGGTAGTCGCGGGTGTAGCCGTTGCCGCCGTGGAGCTGGACGGCGTCGCTCGCGACCTCCTCGGCAATCTCGGAGGCGTACAGCTTCGCCATCGAGGCGAGCTTCGTCGGCTTCTCGCCGGCGTCGACGCGGGCGGCGGCGTCGTACACGAGCCGGCGGGCGAGTTCGACCTTCGTCGCCATGTCGGCGACCGTGTGCTGGACGGCCTGGAACTCCCGGAGTTCTCGGTCGAACTGCTCGCGTTCGCCGACGTAGTCGACGGTCTCGTCGAGACACCCCTGGGCGATGCCGAGCGCCTGTGCGGCGATACCGACCCGTTCGGCCTCGAAGAACTCCATGAGCTGGTAGAAGCCGGCGTCCTCGTGGCCGACGAGGTTCTCCTCAGGCACCCGGACGCCGTCGTACCGCAGCTGGGCGGTCTCGGAGGCGTTCCAGCCGAGCTTCTCGATCTCGCGTTCGACCTCGAAGCCGTCGCGGTCGGTCTCGACGATGATCGCCGAGATGCCGCCGTGGCCGGCCTCGCCGGTGCGGCACATCGTCAGCACGTAGTCGGCGATGGTGCCGTGGGTGATGAACGTCTTGACGCCGTCGATGACGTACTCGTCACCCTCCTTCTCGGCGGTCGTCTCGATGGACGCGGCGTCGGAGCCGTGTTCGGGTTCTGTGTTCCCGAGGGCGCCGATGAGCTCGCCCTCGGCGACCCCGCGGAGAATCCACTCCTTCTGCTCGTCGGTGCCGTACTCGCGTATCATCCGGGTGCCGAACTCGGTGCCGATGGCCGCGAGCATCCCGGCGTCGACGCGGCAGATCTCCTCCATGAACAGGCAGGTCTCGACCTGCGAGAGGCCGGCGCCGCCGTACTCCTCGGGGACGGTGCCGCCGACGAGGCCGACGTCGACGGCCTTCTCCCACACCTCGCGGGGCCACTCGCCGGTTTCCTCGTGGTGGCGGGCGACGGGAGCGATTTCCTCCTCGGCGAACTCCCGGGCCGTCTGCCGGACTGCTCGCTCCTGCTCGGAGAAGGTGAACTCGACCATGCGATGCCGTCGCACTGCGCGGTGTTATAGCTTGAGCCTCGTGCGGGCGAGGTCGCCGGCCGGGCCGGAGGCGGGAGATTAAGTTCTCGCCGGGAGTGAGTCGTCGGCATGGCCGACGACTGGCCCGAGACGCCACCGAGTACCGACATCTTCGCCGACGACCTGCTCTCGGGGGAGACCGCGCTGGTGACCGGCGGCGGCACCGGCATCGGCGAGGCGATGGCGCTGGCCTTCGCCGACCACGGCGCCGACGTCGCCGTCGCCTCCCGGGACATGGACCACCTCGAGCCCACCGCCGAGGCAATCGAGGCGAGGGGACAGGACGCCTGTGCGACGACGGTCGACGTCCGCGAGAAGGAGGCCGTCGACGCGATGCGGGACACCGTCCTCGAGGAACTCGGCGACATCAGCGTCCTCGTCAACAACGCGGGGGCGAACTTCCTGACGCCGCTGGAGGACCTGTCGGCGAACGGCTGGCGGGCCGTCGTCGGGACCATCCTCGACGGGACCGCCTTCTGTACGATAAGCGTCGGCGAGCACATGATCGACAGCGGCGGCGGCTCGATCATCTCGATGGGCGCGACCAACTCCGTCCACGGCGCGCCGTTCCACGGCCACTCCGGAGCGGGGAAGGCCGGCGTCCACAACCTGATGCAGACGGTCGCCAGCGAGTGGGCGAAGTACGGCGTCCGGGCCAACACCATCGCGCCCGGCGTCATCGAGACGGAGGGGGTCGTCGAGGCCGCCGGCGGCGCCCTGCCGGAGCAGATCCTCGAACAGGTGCCCGCCGACCGCTTCGGCACGCCGGGCGACTGCGTCCCGCTGGCGGTGTTCCTGGCCTCGGCGGCGTCGGCGTACGTCACCGGCGGCTACTACGCCGTCGACGGCGGCCACCTGCTGCTGGACTCGCCGTACTGAGTGCGATGGTCGCTGCAACCGCCGTCGTCGGGGTCCTGCTCGTCGTCGCCGGGGTCGTCGCGGCCGGCTACGGCTACCGGCGGCGCAGACGGCGGCAGGCCATCGCGGCCGTCGAGACGACCGACGCGCTGCGGGTGACGCCCGGGCCGGCCGAGGTGTACGGAGAGGCCGTTCCCGCGGAGTCGCCGCTCCGGGCGCCGTTCACCGACGAGGACTGCGTGCTCGCGGAGTGGGAGATCGAGGAGTGGGAGGAGTCGGGCGACCACTCCAGCTGGCGGACCGAGGGCAGCGGTACTCTCGCGGCGCCGTTTCACGTCGACGACGGGACGGGCCGGGTGCTCGTGCAGCCGGAAGCGGCGACGGTCGATCTCTCCGGGCCGCGGGAGACGGTCGAGGTCGGGGTCGACGAGACGCCGCCGGAGCCGATCCGGTCGTTCATCGAGCTGGAGGCGACGCCGGGCGAGCCGGACGAGGCGCTGATCGGGGCGCTGGACTGGGGGACGCAGGTCGGCGACCGGCGGTACCACCAGCGTGTCCTCCGGCCGGGCGAGGCGGCGTTCGTCCACGGGACGGCGACCCGCGCCGGCGCCGAGTCGTTCGGCGACCCCGACATCGAGGTCGTCGAAACGGCCGACGACGGCCACCCCGACGCCGAGGTCTTCTTGGTCGCCGACGGCACCGAGTCGGAGGTGCTGGAGCGCCGCCGTGATGCGGTCGTCTACCTCGCCGCCGGCGCCCTCGCCGTCGTCGTCGGCGTCGGGACCGTGGTCGTCGGGGCGGTGGGGCCGTGACCCACGTACTTTTTACCTCCGGAGCAGAGACGGATACACAACCGAGCAACGGTCGCCCCGGGCTCAGGCGGGCGACCGGCAGCCGCCGGCGGGAAACGGACGGCAGGGCAACGGCGCGGGTCGACCTCCGCGATGCCCCGGCCGAATCCGACCGCCGGCCCACCGACGCGGCGTCGGTGCCGCGGCCGTCACGGACGGCCGCACAGACCGCCGGTCGCCCCCGGTGAGCCCGGAGAGCGGTCTCTCGGATGCAAATCATGGAAGTCGAAATCGCAACCATTGGCGGATACGAAGCAGTCGGACGGCAGATGACCGCCGTCCGAGCCGGTGACGACGTCGTCATCTTCGACATGGGGCTGAACCTCTCGAAGGTGCTCATCCACGACAACGTCGAAACCGAGCGGATGCACAGCCTGGACCTCATCGACATGGGGGCCATCCCGGACGACCGCGTCATGTCCGACATCGAGGGCGACGTGCAGGCCATCGTGCCCACGCACGGCCACCTCGACCACATCGGCGCCATCTCGAAGCTGGCCCACCGGTACGACGCGCCCATCGTGGCGACGCCGTTCACCATCGAGCTGGTCAAACAGCAGATAGACAGCGAGGAGAAGTTCGGCGTCCAGAACGACCTCGTGAAGATGGAGGCCGGCGGCACGATGTCCATCGGCGAGCGGACGGAACTGGAGTTCGTCAACGTCACCCACTCGGTCATCGACGCCATCAATCCGGTCCTGCACACGCCGGAGGGCGCCGTCGTTTACGGCCTCGACAAGCGGATGGACCACACGCCCGTCCTGGGCGACCCCATCGACATGGAGCGGTTCCGCGAGATCGGCCGCGACGGCGTGCTCGCCTACATCGAGGACTGCACCAACGCCGGCAAGAAGGGCCGGACGCCGTCGGAGTCCGTCGCCCGCGAGCACCTGCGAGACGTCATCTACTCGCTGGAGGACTACGACGGCGGCATCGTCGCAACGACGTTCTCCAGCCACATCGCCCGCGTCAAGAGCCTCGTGGAGTTCGCGAAGGACATCGACCGTCAGCCCGTCCTCCTGGGTCGGTCGATGGAGAAGTACAGCGGCACCGCCGAACGGCTCGGCTTCGTCGACTTCCCCGACGACCTGGGGATGTACGGCCACCGGAAGTCCGTCGACCGGACGTTCAAGCGCATCATGGAGGAGGGCAAGGAGAACTACCTGCCCGTCGTCACGGGCCACCAGGGCGAGCCCCGCGCGATGCTCACCCGGATGGGCCGCGGCGAGACGCCGTACGAACTGGAGAAGGGCGACAAGGTCATCTTCTCGGCGCGGGTCATCCCGGAGCCGACCAACGAGGGCCAGCGCTACCAGTCCGAGAAACTGCTCGGCATGCAGGGCGCCCGCATCTACGACGACATCCACGTCTCCGGCCACCTGAACAAGGAGGGCCACTACGAGATGCTGGACGCCCTCCAGCCGGACAACGTCATTCCGGCCCACCAGGACATGAGCGGGTTCTCCGACTACGTCAACCTCTGTGAGAGCGAGGGGTACAAGATGGGCCGGGACCTGCACGTCTCCCGGAACGGGAACATCATCCAGATTACGGAATGACGGCCACGGAGCGCGTCGAGGCCGCCGTCGCGGACCGCCGCGAGCTCGTCAACGACGCGATCGCCGAGCAGTTGCCGGTGAAACACCCCGAGCGGCTCTACGGCGCCTCCCGATACCTGCTGGACGCCGGCGGCAAGCGGCTCCGGCCGACCGTCCTGCTGTTGACGGCCGAGGCGGTCTCGGAGGTCGAGCCGATGGCGGCCGACTACCGCGCGTTCCCGTCGCCGGCCGACGGCGAGGTCGACGTCCTCACCGCCGCGGTCGCCATCGAGGTCATCCAGTCGTTCACGCTCATCCACGACGACATCATGGACGACGACGACCTCCGGCGGGGGGTGCCCGCGGTCCACCGCGAGTACGACCTGGAGACGGCCATCCTTGCCGGCGACACGCTGTACTCGAAGGCCTTCGAGTACATGCTGGACACGGGCGCGCCGGCCGAGCGGAGCGTCCGGGCGCTGGACGAACTGGCGACCACCTGCACGGAGATCTGCGAGGGCCAGGCGCTCGACGTCGACTTCGAGGGCCGGGACGCGGTGACGACCGACCAGTACCTCGAGATGGTCGAGTTCAAGACGGCGGTGCTGTACGCGGCGGCGTCGTCGATCCCGGCCATCCTGCTCGGCGCCGACGACGAGACCGTCGAGGCGCTGCACGGCTACGGCCTGGA
>JAHENN010000043.1 GCA_018609665.1 Haloarculaceae archaeon
GCCCTGTTCGACGCAGTCGGCCAGCGCCAGCGCCGCCGTCGGCGCGTTGCCCACGACCGCGACGGCGCCGTCGTAGACCCCCCGCTTGTCGAGTTCGAGCACCGACGCCGCGGTCCGGGTCATCCCGGTCTCGGCGGCCAGTTCGGCGCCGGCGCCGATGGCCTTCCGCACCTCGCAGTCGTGGCCCCGGCCCGTCACGCCCGACTTGACCATCGTGATGTCGGTGACGATGGGCCGCTCGTCGAGGACGGCGCGGGCGCCGGCCCGCAGCGGTTCGGATTCGTCGGCGCCGGTGAACCGCATCAGGTGCTGGAACTCGGGGTCGCCGGTCGCGTGGACCGCCTTCGCGCGGGCCCGGTCGGCCAGCGTCTCCTGGGGGACGAGCTCGTGGACGCGGTCCATGCTCGTCTCGGCGATCTCCATCGCGTCGGCGGTGGTGGCACCGAGGTCGGCGTACGCTTCGTCGTCGGCCGCGGCACCGCCGTCCGGCAGCGGGTCGTCAGTCGTCATCGCTGGCCACCTCCCCGATGGTGCCCGGGTCCGTGGCACGCTCCTCGAGGTCCCCGTCGACCCGCAGGTTGAGGTCCTGCAGCCGCTCTTCGACGTCGTCGTCGGCGTCCCACAGCCCGCGGTCGATGGCCTCCAGCAGCGTGTCGGTGATCGACTCCAGCGCCCAGGGGTTGACGTCACGCATCCACTCCTCGCGGTCGGCGTCGAGGGCGTACCGCTCGGCCACCTCCGACCACAGCGCGTCGCTCACGACGCCCGTGGTGGCGTCCCAGCCCAGCGTCACGTCGACGGTCTGGGAGAGGTCGCCGGCGCCCTTGTAGCCGTGCTCCTCCATGGAGTCGAGCCACTCGGGGTTGAGCACGCGGGCCCGCATCGCCTTGCGGACCTTCTCCTCGTTGGTGTAGACGTCGACGTTGTCGGGGTCCGAGGAGTCGCCGACGTAGGAGGCGGGCTCCTCGCCGGCGACCTCCGAGACGGCGGTGATGAAGCCGCCGTGGAAGGCGTACCAGTCCGAGGAGTCGAACTCGTCCTGCTCCATCGTGTCCTCGATCTTGACGGTGGCCTCGACGCTGCCGAGCCGGCGCCGGAAGGCGTCGTGGTCCTCGCTGACGCGGCCGCGGGAGCCCATCGCGTAGCCGCCCCACTGGACGTACACCTCCGCGAGGTCCGCGCGGTCGTCCCAGTTGCCCTCGTCGACGGCCTTGTTCGTGCCGGCGCCGTAGCCGCCGGGCCGGGTGGTGAACACCCGCGGCATCGCCGCCTCGCGGGCCTCGTCGGGCGCCATGCCCTCGGCCTCGAGCTCTTCGGCCTCCTCCTCGACGTGTTTCTTCACGTAGTTCATCTCGTGGGGTTCCTCGAGGTCGACGACGGCCTCGACGGCGTCGTGGATGACGCCCGCCGCCTGCGGAAAGGCGTCCCGGAACAGCCCGGAGACGCGCGTGGTCGCGTCGACGCGGGGGCGGCCCAGCTCGTCGAGCGGAATCGGCTCGACGTCGTCGACGCGGCCGGCGTCGGTCCAGACCGGCCGGACGCCCATCAGGGCGAGCACCTGTGCGATGGTCTCGCCGCGCGTCCGGACGGTCGGGGTGCCCCAGGCGACGACGCCGACCTCCTCGGGATACTCGTCGTGGTCGTCGTGGTGCCGGGCGAGGGTGCCGTCGGCCACCTCGCGGCCGACCTCCCAGGCGGACTTCGCGGGTACCTTCCGGGGGTCCAGCGTGTAGAAGTTCCGCCCCGTCGGCAGCAGGTCGACGCCGCCGCGGGTCGGCGCCCCCGACCCGCCCGGCGGGACGTAGTCGCCGTTCAGGGCGTCCGCGGTCTGCGGAACCTCGGCCTCGGCGGCCAGCACGCGCGGGGCGGCCTCCTCGCAGATGTAGGCCAGGACCTCCCGGAGGTCGTCGTGGGCGCCACCGGCGACGCGGGCGTCGCCCAGCGGCTCGAGGTCGACGACGAGGAGGTTCATGTTGGCCTCGTCCTCGGGGCCGGCGTCGACGTTGGATTCCGGCAGGTCGAACCCGTGTGTCGCCAGCGTCTCGACCAGCTCGACGCTCGTCTCGTGGACCTCGTCGGCGGCCTCCGCGTAGGTCATCCCCAGCGTCTCGTCGTACTCGCCGGGCGAGTCGAGCATCCGGTCGTAGTCAACGCCCAGCACGCCGGCCACGGACTCCCGCAGCGACGGCGCGCCGGGGTTCTCGAGCCGCGTCAGCGCGACCAGGTACTCGACGAGCCGGTCGTCGGCAGGCGGCTCGCCCATCGTGTGCAGCCCCATCCGTATCTGGGTCGTCTTGACGTCCGTGAGGTAGGCGTGGACGCGCTCGACGAGCTCGTCGATGTCCACCTCCTCGCCTTCGACGACACCCTCGGCGAGCGTCGTGCCGGCCTCGTCGGGCCCGCGCACGTCGGCGGCCTCCTCGATTTCGCCGTCGATGCCCAGCTCGACGGCGAGGTCGAGGTCGTCGATTTTCTCCCGGAGGAGCCGCTCGACGGTCTCGCCGGCCTCGCCGCCGGCCTCGCGGTACCGGCCGGCCAGTTCCTCCAGTTCCGCCAGTTCGTCGTAGGTGCCGGCCGACGCCATCGGCGGCGTGAGGTAGTCGACGACCGTCGCGTAGGAGCGGCGCTTGGCCTGGGTGCCCTCCCCGGGGTTGTTGACGATGTAGGGGTAGACGTTCGGCAGGTCGGCCACGAGGGCGTCCGGCGCGGACTCGGCGTCGAGCCCGACCGTCTTGCCCGGCAGCCACTCCAGGGAGCCGTGGGTGCCGAGGTGGACGACCGCGTCGGCGTCGAACGCCCCGCGGAGCCACGCGTAGAAGGCGAAGTAGTCGTGCGGCGGCTGGAGGTCCGAGTCGTGGTAGACCTTCGAGGGGTCCATCCCGAAGCCGCGGGGCGGCTGGACCGTCACGAGGACGTTGCCGAACTCGGCGCCCGGAATCGCGAAGGGCCGGTCCGGCGGCTCGCCCCACTCCGCGACGACGTTCTCCCGGAAGTCGGGGTCGGCCTCGGCCCACCACTCGTCGTACTGCTCGGGCGAGACGACGTCGACCGACAGCTCGCGGACGTCCTCGGGGGCGACCCAGCGGTCGTCCAGCGTCAGCTGCGACGTGAGCGTCTCGATGAGCTCCTCCCCGGAGTCGGGGAACCGGCCGCCGTCTCGCGGGTCACTTCGTTCCTCGCTCGACGATTCCGAGGCGTGGGACGCCTCGCCCAGGTCGTACCCCCGGTCCCGCAGCTCACCCAGCAGGTTCACCGTCGACTCCGGCGAATCCAGGCCGAAGGCCGTCCCGATGCCGTCGTCGCTCGGCGGGTAGTTGTGCAGGACGACCGCGACGTTCTTCTCGTCGTTCGGGGTGTACCGCAGCTCCGCCCAGTTGACCGCCAGCGAGGCGGCGTGGTCGATCCGGTCCTCGATGGGGAAGTGCTGTTTCGGCGCCGACCCGATGCCGGCGGCGTCGTCGGTGCGCTCCTTGCCCGAGATGGGGTGGGTGATGACGTTTCCGTCGAACTCCGGCAGCGCGACCGACAGCGCGAGCTCGAAGCCCATCACGCCGGTGTCGCTCGCCTCGTACCGCGAGCGGGACCGCATCGTCGTCACCGTCTGGACGACGGGGACGCCGAGCCGCCGGAGGAACACCTCCTCGGCGTCGCCGCCCTCGTCGTCGGCGTCCCGTCCCCGCTCGGACATCGACAGCGAGAACATGAACGACGAGCAGACCGCGTCGACGACCGGCTCGCCGTCCTCGAGGAGCCACTCGTCGACGACCCACTCGGCGTCCTGCTGTTCGTCGCTGTCGGTGACGGGGTTGCAGAAGACGGGCAGCGCGTCGGCGCCCTCGGCCTCGATGGCCCGCACGAGGGCGTCGACGTAGCGGGTGTTCTCGTGGGTCCAGTGGGACTCGTAGAACCACACCGCCACCGTCGGGCGGTCGGGGTCGAGCGCCGCCCGCAGCTCCCCGTAGGAGGCGCCGGGGTGGTCGGGGTGGTAGACGCCCTCGGTCGGCAGCTCGACGGGGTCGTCGTACGAGCGGTCGGCGGCGGTGAACCGGTCGACCAGGTAGCGGAGGCAGTTGGCGAGGTTGGCGCTGCCGCCCCGCTCGAGGTAGTCGCCGACGGCCTCCCGGGCCGCCGACGGGACGGTCGTGTCCTCGACGGCGAAGGCGTCGCCGGTGGCCCGCACCACCAGCGGGACGCCGGCCTCCCGGCAGCGCTCGACCGCCCGGTCGTAGCCCGGCATCGAGTCCTTGCCGCCGTGCAGCCACAGGACGACGGCGTCGCAGTCGGGCAGTTCGGTGCAGAACGCGTCGACGCGTTCGGGGTCGTCGAGGTCGCTCTCCGAGCGGACGACGAGGTCGGCCTCGACCTCGCCGGCGGCCCGCTGGAGCGCCCCCAGTTCGTTCTCGGTCGCGGTGTATAGTCCAATCGTTGGCATAATGTTGATAAACTCCGGTTGCCCTAATACAACTGTGTTTGATTCCGCCGAAACCAAAAGCGTTTCCACGCCGTTCGGCGCGGTGGTCGGCCAGGAGGCGCTGAAGGAGGCGCTGCTGGTCGTCGCCGCCGACGACGGCCTCGACGGCCTGCTCGTCAGCGGCGAGAAGGGCACCGCCAAGTCCACGCTCGTCCGGGGGCTGGCGGCGCTTCTGCCCGACCAGCGCGTCGTCGCGGACTGTCCGTACGGCTGCCCGCCGGGCGACCGCCGGCGGCAGTGCGCGGACTGCCGCGACCGGGCGACGTACCCGGTGACGACCCGACCGGTGCCGCTGGTGACGCTGCCGCTGGGGGCGACCCGCGAGCGCGTCGTCGGGACGCTGTCGGTGACCGACGCCCTCGACGGCGAGGCGTCGTTCGACCCCGGGCTACTGGCGCGGGCCAACCGCGGGCTGCTGTACGTCGACGAGGTGAACCTGCTGGACGACCACCTCGTCGACGTGCTGCTGGACGCCGCCGCCGCCGGCGAGAACCGCGTCGAGCGCGACGGCGTCAGCGTCGCCCACCCGGCGGAGTTCACCCTCGTCGGGACGATGAACCCCGAGGAGGGCGACCTCCGGCCGCAGCTGCGGGACCGCTTTGCGCTGTCCGTCGAGGTCACCGGCGAGCGGGACCTCGAGCGGCGCGTCGCCATCATCGACGACGACCTCGGCGGTGGCGACCGCGAGCCGACGGGCGACCACGGCCGCCGGCTGCGGCGGGCGCGGGAGCTGCTGCCGTCGGTCGAGCTCGGCGACGAGCAGAAGCAGGAGATCGCGGAGCTCTGTCTGGACGCCGGCGTCGACGGCCACCGGGCCGACATCGCGACCGCCCGGGCCGCCCGCGCGCTGGCCGCCCTCGACGGCCGGCCGACGGTCATCGACGGCGACGTCCGCCGGGCCGCCGAGTTCGCCCTGGCCCACCGGATGCGGTCGACCCCCTTCGAGGACGCCCCCGACGCCGAGTCCGTCGTCGAGGACCACTTCGACGACGGCGAGGCGGACGACGGGGGCAGCACGGGCGACGAAGACGGCGCGGGCGACGGGGCGTCCGAGCAGGCCGAGGCGGGCGACGCGGACGACGACGGGTCGGACGGCGGCGCGGACGGCGAGGCGGGAGACGACGGTCCGGGCGACGCGGATGTCGCGGGCGACACTGACGATACCGGGCCCGGCGAGTCCGGCGACCCGGTCGGTGACGCCGGCGACGCCGAAAACGACGAAAGCGGCGACGGCGAGAGCGAGGGCGGGCGCCCGC
>JAHENN010000044.1 GCA_018609665.1 Haloarculaceae archaeon
CAACGCCAGGCAGCGACTGCCCCCGACGCTCTCTCCCCCCCATCCCCACACTCGTCTCCGGGGGCCGTCGCCTCCGGCGTTTTCGCTCGTCGCTCGACGACACGAGAGCCGCGCCGCTTTCCACCGAAAAGACTCGTCGAAGAGGCGACCGGGTCAGGTCAGTCGTCGGCCGGCGCGGCGCCGCCCTCTTCGTGCTGCTTCTTGACGTGCGGCAGCTTGCCGCCGTCGACGAGGATGCGCCGCTCCCGCTCGGAGGCGTCCAGCTCCGCGGTGAGCTCCCACTCGTCGTCGACGCGGACGGTGAACTCCTCCTGGCCGGAGGCGACGGCCTCGGCGATGTCGTCGACGACCTCGATGTCGTCGCCCTGCTCGATACGCTCGTAGTCGGCCTCGTCGATCTCCAGCGGCAGGAGCCCGAAGTTGAACAGGTTCGCCTTGTGGATGCGGGCGAAGCTCCGTGCGAGGACGCCCTGCACGCCGAGGTACATCGGACACAGCGCCGCGTGCTCCCGGGAGGAGCCCTGGCCGTAGTTCTCGCCGGCCACGAGGAAGCCGCCGTCGCTCTCGAGGGCCCGCTCGGCGAAGCTGTCGTCCACGCGGGACAGCGTGAACTCGCTCAGCTTGGGGATGTTCGACCGGTACATCAGGATGTCCTGGGTCGCGGGGATGATGTGGTCGGTCGTGATGTTGTCCCGCATCTTCAGCAGCGCCGGCCCCTCCAGGTCGGCGCCGAGGGGGTCCCGCAGCGGCACGTCGCCGATGTTGGGACCCTTGATGAGCTCGTCGTCGACGGACTCGTCCGGCGCGATGAGGTCCGGGTCGTCGGCGCCCATGCCGTCGCCGTACTTGTCGCCCATCTCGAAGCCGGGGTCCTCGAGGTCGCCCAGCTCGTCGGCGAGGTCACGCGGGTCGACGATTTCGCCGGCGATGGCCGCCGCCGTCGCCACCTCGGGCGAGCAGAGGTAGACGCTGTCGTCCTCGATGCCCGACCGGCCCTCGAAGTTGCGGTTGAACGTCCGCAGGCTCACCGAATCGGAGGCCGGCACGTGGCCGATGCCGATACAGGCGCCGCAGGTCGCCTCGGAGAAGTTGACGCCGGCGGCCATCATCTCGGCGGTCCAGCCCTCGCGGGCCAGCATCTCCGAGGCCTGCTTGGAGCCGGGCGCGACGATCATCTCCGTCTTCCGGTCCGTGGTGCGGCCCTCCAGCATCTTCGCCGCCGGCAGGATGTCCTCGTAGGCGCCGTTGGTACAGGAGCCGAGGATGACCTGGTCGACGTCGGTGCCGGCGACCTCGCGGACGGGCACGATGTTGTCGGGCATGCTCGGCGTCGCGATGAGCGGCTCGATCTCCGAGAGGTCGACCGTGATCCGGTCGTCGTAGTCGGCGTCCTCGTCCGGCTGCAGCTCGACGTGTTCGTCCTCGCGGTCGAGCCGGGCGAGCCAGTCTTCCGTCCGGTCGTCCGTCGGGAAGATCGAGGAGGTCGCGCCGAGCTCCGTCCCCATGTTCGTGATGGTCGTCCGCTCGGGGATCGACAGCGTCTCGACGCCGGGGCCGGTGTACTCCAGCACCTTGCCGACGCCGCCCTTGACCGTCAGCTCGCCGAGCAGGTGCAGGATGACGTCCTTGGCGGTGGCCCACTCGCCGAGCTCGCCCTCCAGGCGGACCTCGACGACCTCCGGCATCTCGATGTAGTAGGCGCCGCCGCCCATCGCCACGGAGATGTCGATGCCGCCGGCGCCGATGGCCAGCTGGCCCAGCCCGCCCGGCGTTGGCGTGTGGGAGTCGCTGCCGAGCAGCGTCTTGCCCGGCGCCGCGAAGTTCTCCTTGTGGACCTGGTGGCAGATGCCGTTGCCCGGCCGCGAGAAGTAGGCGCCGAACTTGCCGGCCGCCGACCGGAGGAACCGGTGGTCGTCGGTGTTCTTGAAGTCGAACTGGTAGGTCTGGTGGTCGCAGTACTGCGCGGCGAGTTCGGTCTGGACCTCGTCGAGCCCCAGCGCCTCGAACTGCAGCCACACGAACGTCCCCGTCGTGTCCTGCGTGAGCACCTGGTCGATCTCGATTCCGATCTCCTCGCCGGTCTCGAGGTCACCCTCGACCAGGTGGTCGTCGAGAATCTTCTCCGTGAGCGTCTGTCCCATAACGTCCGACGTTCGGCTTCCCACAGATATAAATCCCGCGTGTTTCCCGCTCGTCGCGGGCGCCCTCGGCCGATTCGACGCCGGGCGGCTCGCGGACGCTCCGCCGCGCCGTCGGCAATCTGCGCCGATTCCGCCGACCAGGGCGTCGCCGTTTCGCTCGCCGCTCGCACGCGGAGACACCTCGCCTCGCTCGGCGTCTCCCTACGCCAGCCGCGAGAACGCGAGGTCGCCGCTGGTGTTCTCGATGACGATCTCGACCACGTCGCCCTCGCTGGCGCCGGGCACGAAGATGGTGTAGTCGCCGCGGTGGGCGACGCCGTCGCCCTTCCGGCCGGTGTCGGTCACCTCGACCGTGTAGGTCTCGCCGGCCTCGACGGCGTCCGTCGACTGCTGGGTCGACCGGGATCCGCTCTTCTTCTGGACCGGCCGGAACGCCCCGCAGGCGTCACACCGGAGCATCATCGTGCGGTCCTCCTGGACGAGGCGGGTATCCGGCAGCCCGCACTCGCTGCAGCGGACGTACTCCTCGGTGTACTCCTCGACGGCGCCCTCGAAGTCCCGCGCCGAGAACTCGCCGTTGTAGCGGCCGACGCCGGCCTCGAGCTTCCCGGAGGTGGCGAGCGAGCGCTGGACGAACCGGTGGAGGTGGTCGGCGGCCCGGTTCAGCGCGTCGGCGACCGCCTCCAGGTTGTTGAAGCGGGTGAAGGCGCCGTCGGCCTGGGCGCTGGCGTCGGGGACCGAGAGCCGGTCGCCGCCCGACTCGATGTCGGGGACGGCGTCCAGCGCCCGGTCGAGGCTGGCTTCGTACTCCATACCCGACGGAGGCGACCGCGACGGAAAGAGGTTCCGAGAGCGGAGTGGGGTGAAGCGAAGCGACTTGTAACCGGCGGTCCGACGGCCTGCATGGAGCCGACGACGCCGCAGGAGGCCTGCTTCGAGGCCGGGGTCAAGTTCGGGACGCTGTACCACCAGTTCGCCGGGACACCCGTCTCGCCGGCCAGCGCCGACAGCCTCGAGACGGCCATGGAGACGGCCATCGAGAACCAGCCGTTCTGCGAGTCGGTGACCGTCGACGTCCGCGAGGACGAACTCGCGGCGGCGCTCGACGGGCAGTCCGCCGACTACACGGAGCTGACCGGCCGGTTCATGGAGGTCGAGATGCGGATCGACTACGAGGGGTGTACGGTCCGGACGTCGATGTCGATGGAGGGCGACTACCCCCGGATGCGGGTCGAGGACGTCGAGTAGCCGGACCGGCCGACACGGCCCGACGATTTAATTCCACAGGGGTCCAGCGACGCGCATGGCCCTCCACGCGATCGACGCGCTCGGCGACGCGATAACGGCGACCAGGGAGTACCGCCCGACGAAGGCAACCGAGTGGCTGTGGTTAGCTCTCGTCGCCCTGCTCGTCGGCGGGGTCGGCATC
The DNA here is from genome assembly GCA_018609665.1 of Haloarculaceae archaeon. Taxonomy (GTDB): domain Archaea; phylum Halobacteriota; class Halobacteria; order Halobacteriales; family Haloarculaceae; genus Natronomonas. Next base: position 3,571 of record JAHENN010000044.1, read on the forward strand.
AGCCTGCCGAGCGGCGGCCCCGGCGGCGCCGGCAACCTCGACGACGCCGGCGACCCCGGCACGACCGGCGGATTCCCGAACGACGCCGGCCCCGGCGGCCCCGGCCCGTCCGACCTCGACCCCGGCTTCCTCGCGGAGGCGCTCGTCGCCGTCGTCGCCGTCGTGGTCGTCCTCTGGCTCCTGATTGCGGTCCTCGGCGCGGCCCTGGAGTTCCCGTTCCTGGCGTGGCTCCGGGACGGCGAGGTCGACACGGCCGCCGCGGTGCGCGCCCACCTCGGGCAGGCCCTCGGGCTGGCGGCGTTCCGGGTCGTCGTCGGGCTCGCGGGGTTCGCCGTGACCGCCGGGCTCGTCGTGTCGGCCGTCGGGACCGACGGTCGGCCGCTGGAGTACGCCGCCGCAGCCGGCAGGTTCACCCCCGTCCTCGCCGTCGTCGGGCTCGTCACCGGCGTCGTCACGGCGTTCACGACGGCCTTCGTCGTCCCGACGATGGCGCTGGCGGACGTCGGCGTCCTCGGCGGCTGGCGGCGGTTCTGGGCGACGCTGTCCGGCGCGCCCAAGCAGTTCCTCGCCTACGCGGTCGTCGTCGCGGTGGCGGCGTACGTCGGCGGCATCCTCGTCGTGCTGCTGGCGCTGCTGGCGCTGCTTCCCGGGCTCCTCGTCGGCGGCCTCCTCGGGGTCGTCGCCGCCGCCGCGGCCGGGTCGGGCGCCGGAATCGTCGTCGGCGCGGCCGCTGCCGCGATTCTGGCCGTCGTCGTCGGGCTCGCTGCCTACGCGCTGCTGCAGGTGTTCCTCCGCTACTACGCGCTGTTCGTCCTCGGGCGGGTCGACGAGGACCTGGACTTCGCCGGCCGCCGCCGCCGGGCGGTCGAGGGCGGCGACGGCCCCGCCGGCGACGGGCCGGCGACCGGGACGGACGACCCGCAGGTCGGCCCGTAACGACCGCACGACCCGCCGACGGCTTCACTTTCGCTTTCCGGCGTGTGTTTAATCACTCCTGCCACGAAGGACGGGGTATGAGCCAGGCGACGCTCGACGACGACGAACTGTTCGACGAGGCAGCCAGCGAGATGCGCGAGGACGTCGAATCGAGCCTCGACGACGCCCGCGCCGCGCTGCCGGAGTCGGACGACATCTGGGACGCCGAGGCCGACAACACGCTGGGCGTGCTCAACGGGCTGAAGGAGAGCCTCGACGCCGGCGACGCCGAGTCGCACCTCCGGGACGCCAAGAAGTGGTACGCCGTCGGGACGGAGGCCGGCGCCTTCGACGACGCCGACGACCTCGAGGCCGCCATCGCCGACCTGGAGGGCGTCGTCGAGGGGATCGCCGAGGCCCACGACCAGGTGAGCGACCTCACGGCGACGATCCCGGAGCTTCGGGGGAGCCTCGACGAGGCTCACGACTAGCGGGCGACGACCGCCTCGAGCAGCTCCGCCAGCGCCGCCGCCGACTTCTCCAGCAGCCGCTCGCCCAGCGCCGCGTCCCCGTCGCGGGGGTCCCCGACGACGCCGCTGTCGGTGAACTCCGCGGAGTCGTGTGCGAGGTTCGTCCCGTGGAGCCACTCGCCCCACCCCTCGGCGGCGCCCTCGGCGGCCCGCTCGGTACGCTCCTCGCGAATCAGCTCCGGCCGGAGATGCCGGACGAGCGACGTCTCGGCGGGGCCGGCGTGGCCCATCTCGTCGCCGACGGCGTCGAACCAGGTGTACGGGACGGCGTACCCCGGGCCGTCGCGGCTGAACCGCCCGCAGACCTCCCGGAGGGCGTCGACGTTGCCGCCGTGGCCGTTGACGACGACCACCCGGTCGAGGCCGTGACCCGCGAGACTCGCCATCGTCTCGCGGACGTACGCGCGGAAGGTGTCCGGCGTGACCCACAGGGTGCCGTCGAAGGCACGGTGCTCCTCGGCGACGCCGACCGGTATCGTCGGGCCGACGAGGACGTCGCCGGCGTACCGCCCGGCGCCGGCCTCGGCGACGGCCTCGGCGGTCATCGAGTCGACCCCCAGCGGCGCGTGGGGGCCGTGCTGTTCGGTGCTGCCGACGGGCAGCAGCGCGGCGTCGGCGTCGGCGTCGCGGACGTCGGTCCACGTTGCTTCGGGGAGCTTCATGCCGAGGGTTGGCGGCGCCGTCGCTTGTAGCCGGCGGTCGACGCGAAGAAGAGCGCCCGTTTACGCGATC
>JAHENN010000045.1 GCA_018609665.1 Haloarculaceae archaeon
CGCGGGCCAGCGTCTCCGCCGTCGGGTCGTCGGCCTCGCCTCCGACGCCCGCCGAGACGACCGAGCCGGCCGGCGGGCGGACGGCGACGGTGGCCCGGAGGCCGCCGTCGTCGGAAATCTCGCCGCCGACGACGAACTCGTCGGACAGCAGCTCCCGCGTCGCGGCGGCGACGTCGACCAGTTCCCGGCGGAGCGCACGGCGGCGCTCGGCCGAGGGCTCGGCGTCCGGCGGCCCGGCGTAGGGGGCGTTCCCGTGCATTCCCCGGCCGTACACCGCACCCCGACAAAAAGCCGTCGGCCCGCGGTCACAGCAGCGGGCTGCTGTCGCCGTAGACGGCGACGACGACGGCGGTGGCGTAGGCGTCGTCGGGCGCCGCCGCGGTCGCCGTCCGGCGGCCGTCCTCGCCGAACTCCCACGCCCGCAACTGCCGGCCGGCCGCCAGCCCCGCCTCGACCCGGGCGACGACGTCGCCGGGGTCGGTGCCGTCGGCCTCGTAGAACAGCCCCGGCCCGCCGGGTTCGCGCGACCAGCCGACGGCGGCGACGGCGGGGCCGTCCTCGTCGGGGGCGACCGTCGACCGCCCCTCGACGACCGTGAGCCGCTCGCCGGCCGGCCCGAGGTCCGGCGCCTCGCCGACGACCTCGACGGCCGCGTCGGCCGGGATGACCGACGACACCGACACCAGGTTGTAGTCGTGGACGTTCGCCGCCGCGAGCGCGGCGTCGTAGGAGGCGGTCGCCGTCGGCCCGGTTCCGGTCCCCCGGACGACCCGGATGGTTCCCATTGTCGTCGGTCGGCGGCCGACGCATAACGGCGTTTCGGAACGGCCGGGCTCAGCCGTCGCCGACGAACCCCTCGATGGTCGCCGACAGCACCGTCTCGCCGTCGGCGTTCCGGCAGTCGACGTCGGCGGTGACGGCGTAGCGGCCGCCCTGCCGTTCGACCGTCTCGTGGGTCCACTCGCAGGTGATCGACTCGCCCGTGTACACCGGCCGGCGGAACTCGATGTCCATCTCGTGGGCGAGCATCTCGAGGTCGCCCCCGATGGCCGTCGGCAGCGTCGCCGTCAGCAGCCCCTGGACCAGCAGCCGCCCGTCGGCGTCGGGATCGGTGTGCCGCGGCTGGTCGTCGCCGGACAGCGCCGCGAACCGGCGGACCTCCTCGGTCGTGAACGTCCGCTCGATCGTGAACTGCTCGCCCTCCGTCGGTCGGCTCACGCGGGGCTCCTCCGGTCTCGGCGGCCGGCGGCCGTCGGTCGTCCGTTCATACCGCCCGCTACTGCGTGCAGTCGCTTAATCGTTGAGCGGGACGGCCCGCGAGGCCGGGCGGCGCGGCCCGTCAGTCGCCGGCGGACCGCTTGTCGAGGCCGGCGGCCTCGATGTCCGCGCCGCCGACCGACGACCGCAGGGCGTCCATGCCGTCGTCGCCGTCGATGCCGAAGTCGTCGGCGTACAGCGTCTCGACGCGCTCGCACTCCTCGTCGGTCAGCGGCGGCACCTCGCTGGCGGCCGCCCACTCGTCGATATCCTCGCGCGTGCGGAAGGTCGGCGTCACCGTCGCCACCTCGTCGTGGGACAGCAGCCACCGGAGGGCGGCCTGGGCCATCGTCCGCTCTCGCGGCTCGTCGCCTTCCAGGAACCGCAGCGCCTCCACCTTCTGCCAGCCCGTCTCGTACCACTCGTCGGGCCGGAACCCGCGGTGGTCGCCCGCCTCGAGTTCGGTGTCGGGGGTGACCTGCTCGTTCAGCAGCCCCGAGGAGTGCGGCACCCGCGGGATGAGGCTCGTCGACGAGCCCGTCCGCTCGATGGTCTCGAGGAAGTGGTTGCCGACCTCCTGCTCCAGCATGTTCCACACCAGCTGGACGGCGTCGAACTCCTCCTCGATGGCGAGGTCGCCCTCCGCGAGCCAGCCGATCGAGGGGCCGAGCGCCAGCCCGACGGCGCCGGCGCGGCCCTCCTCCCGGACCTCGTCGAGGAACTCCAGGACGTCGGCGTCGATCTCCTCGACGTCGGCGTTGTGCAGCTGGAGAACGTCGACCCGCTCCAGCCCGAGCCGGTCGAGCGACCGCTCGAAGGCCTCCTCGAGGTAGTCGCGGTGCATCTCCTTCGGCAGCTCGCCGTGGCCGGCCTGGGGGTTGTCGTAGAAGTCGTAGCCGAGCTTCGTGGCGACCGTCACCTCCTCGCGCATCCCGCCGAGCGCCTCGCCGACCAGCTCCTCGGAGCGGCCGTGGCCGTAGACGTCGCCGGTGTCGAAGTAGGTGATCCCCTGGTCGACGGCGTACCGGAGCATCTCCACGGCCTGCTGTTCGCTGCGGTCGCCCCACCAGTCGGTGCCGACGACCCAGGCGCCGAAGCCGATCTCCGAGACCTCGACGCCGGAGTCGCCCAGCGTCCGGTAGTTCATGTCCTACGGTAAGGTCCTGTGCCACTTAGCGGTCGTGGTTCGGTTCCCCGCGCGGGACGGGCGGCACGAGGGGCGGTCCAAAGCGGGGCCGGCGGGCCACAACAGCAATCCATAACACCGCGGCCCTCCTCCGTCGAGACATGACGAAGCGCCACGTCTCGCTGCCGCCGGAGGCCGAGGGGGGGCTCGAGGCGTTCCTCGGCCAGGTCGACCGCCGGCTGGCGAGCGACGAGGACACCTGCGAGGTCGTCGAGGACGTCCTCGTGGACCTCCACGGCGACCGCGACGCCTACGAGCGGTGGCAGGCCGGCGAGGAGGTGTCGCCGGCCGAGCGGGTCCGGCTCCAGGGGTACGACCCCTGCAACGCGACGCTGGAAAGCGAGTACTACGCCGAGAAGGACGAGGACGCCTTCGAGGATTCGAAGCACCTCCAGTGGCTCTGGCGGCAGTTCGACGCGACGCCGATGGCCGACAACGTCGAGTTCGCGCTCCGGTTCCGGCGGATGCTCGCCGATCACCTCTTCGCCGAGTGTGGGGAGAACTGCCGGTTCTTCAAGGGCATCACGTTCACCTACGGCCACAACATCTCCGTCGGAGACAACGTCGTCGTCCACGACGACGTCCACCTGGACGACCGCGGGAAGCTGACGGTCGGCGACCGCGTGTCGATCAGCGACGGCGTCCACGTCTACAGCCACGACCACGACCTCGTCGACCAGACCGAGGTCGAGAACTTCCACACCGTCATCGCCGACGACGCCCGGCTGACCTACGACGCGATGGTGCGGGCCGGCGTCCGGGTCGGCGAGAACGCGGTTCTCGGGGCGCGGGCGGTCGCCCAGTCGGACGTCCCCGACCACCACGTCGCCGTCGGGACGCCCGCGAAGAGCATCCGCGTGAAGCCGGGCTGGGAGTCCGTCGCCGAGTCAGTCGACGCCGACCGCGACGACGGCCGCGAGCACCGCCGCATCCACCACGAGGTGCCCGACGACATCGACGTCTTCGACGAGTTCGGCCGCGACCTGACGCCGCCGGAGTAGTCAGCGGGCGCGGGCTCGGTAGCCCTCCCAGGCCAGCCCGGCGAGGGCGCCGCCGCCGGTCAGCAGCGCGAGGAGGCCGGCGACGCCGACCCACGGCGGCAGGACGAACGAGACCCAGGAGTCGGCGACGGCGACGGCCCCGGCGACCGTCCCGCCGTGGGCGGTGCCGTTCAGCTCCCGCCCCGAGGGGACGTCGTCCGGCTCCTCGGCGCCGGCGCCGATGCGGTCGGCGTCGTAGACGATGCCCCGCTCGTCGGTCAGCTCGTGGCGCCAGACCACCTCGCCGTCCGGCCCCACCTCGAGCACGCGGAAGTTCCGCGAGTCCGCGATCAGCGTGTTGCCGTTCGGCAGCCGGTCGGCGTCCCGCGGCCACTGGAGACGGTCGCCGGCGCTCGGCCCGGTGTACCGCCACACCGGTTCCATCGTCTCGGCGTCGTACTCGACGACCCGGTTGTTCTCGCTGTCGGCGACGAGCAGCGTGTCGCTCGCCGCCAGGTAGTTGGGGTCGTGCTGTTCGTGCATGATCTCGTGGTTGCCCGGCTCGCCGTACACCGCGACGACATCGTCGGTGTCGGGGTCGACCTCGATGACGACGTCGAAGTTCCGAATCGACATCAGGAAGTTGCCGTTTGCGAGGCGGTCGACGTCGTTCATGTGGGTCCAGTCCTGGGTCGGGCCGGTGTAGGCGTGGTCGTCGCGTTGGGTGCCCTCGACGTGGTCGGCCCAGAACGCCGACCCCTCGTCGAGGTACTCCTTCGCCGACCACTCCCAGGTGACGGTCCCGTTGCGGGCGACCGTGAACGTCCGGTGGCGGGCCATGTCGATGACCACCGTCTCGCCGCTCTCGAGGCGGTCGGCGTCGTGGACCTCGTGGTAGGAGATCTGGCGGTCGTACCAGGTGTACTCCCAGACGACCTCGTCAGCCTCGGGGTCGACCTCCTGGACGCGGTTCAGGACGCAGTGGTCGCCGGTCGTGTTCGCCCACCGCTCGGGGCAGTCGGCGTCGGGCACCTTCTGGCCGAACGACACCAGCACGTTGTCGTTGTCGAGCGGCTCCCCGTCGAAGACGGCGGCGTCGCCGGGGGCGTACTCCCAGACGCGGTCGCCGGACTCGTCGAGGACGAACACCTCGCCGTTGTGGTTGCCGAACCAGCCGTACGCCTGGACGGTGACGAGCGTCCGGCCGTTGGCGTCGCCGGTCGTCCCGGGGTCCTCAGCGGTGACCGCCAGCCCCCCGAGGACGCCGGCCGAGGCCACCACCAGCACGCTCAGGACGGCGACCCGTCGGGTGCGCATCGGCGGCACCTCGCGGCGGCCGGCAAAACGCTTGACGGTTCCGGGCGGCGGAAGCCGTTTCCGCCTCCGACCCCGACGGCCGGCCATGCGGAGCGTCGCGATCAACGTCGGGGCGAACACGAACGAACCGGGCTTCCGCGGGCCGATACGCGGCGACGGCCGCTTCGAGTACGTCCCCATCCCGGAGTCGGAGCCGACCCGCGACGGCGCCGACGTGCCGACGTACGGCGACCTCGACTTCGAGTGGGTCGACGCGAGCGGCGTCGCCGACCGGCCGGTCCACCTCGACCCCACCTTCGCGGGCGTCCACGGCCGCGACCGCTACACCTACGGCGACCCGTACGGGGTGAAGGCGCGGCCGCTGCTCGAGCTGGCGGCCGGCGACTACGTGTTCTTCTACGCGACGCTGTCGACGGTCGGCGACGAACCGGCGGAGTGGCTCGCCCCGGAGTGGGGCGCCTACGTCATCGGACAGTTCCGGCTGGCCCGCGACCCGCTGACGCCGGCGGCCTTCCGCGAGTTGCCGGCCGACGAGCGGGCGGTCTTCGCGGCCAACGCCCACCGCAAGCGGGCGACGTTCGACGCCGAGGTGCTGCTGGAGGGCGACGGGGAGTCGGCGCTGTACGAGCGGGCGGTGCCGCTGTCAACGCCCGAGGCCGGCGTCGACGCCAACCGGCTGGTGACGGAGCTGTCGAGCGACTCCGGGAAGGGGCCGTGGTGGCGCCGGCCGATGCGGTTCGACGCCGACGGGACGGCGACGCTGCTCGAGATGTGCGACCGCGAGAACAGAAGGGCGGCGTTCGGCTGACGGTCAGGCCTGGTCGTCGAACTCGACGGTCACGTCGGCGTCGTCCAGCTCTTCGAGCGCCCGGCGGAAGACGAGCCCGAGCGCGAGGTGGTTGCCCATCGCTTCGGCCAGCTGCTCACGGGCAGCGTCGGGGTCGTCGACGCTGTACTCCTTCGTCTGGACGAGCTCGTGGACCGACAGCGGGCCCTCGCCGGCCAGCTCGTGCAGCACCGGGTAGACCGTCCCGGGGCTGAGGTCGGCGCCGAAGAACTCCTCGAGGTCGTCC
>JAHENN010000046.1 GCA_018609665.1 Haloarculaceae archaeon
CGGACCCCGCGACGGTGATGGTCTCGAACTCGATGCCGGTCCGGGACCTCGACCGGTTCGGCCGGCCCCGGGCGGCGGCGCTGACGGCCCTCGGCAACCGCGGCGCCTCCGGCATCGACGGAATCACCTCGACGGCGCTCGGCGCCGGGTCGGCCGTCGGGGAGCCGCTGGTGGCCGTCGTCGGCGACCTGGCGCAGTACCACGACACGAACGGACTGCTGGCCGTCGAGCGGTTCGGCCTCGACGCGACCGTCGTCTGCATCAACAACGACGGCGGCGGCATCTTCCACCTGCTGCCCATCGAGGACCACGAGACCTTCGAGGAGTGGTTCCGGACGCCGCACGGGCTGGACTTCGAGCCGGCCGCCGAGCTGCACGGCCTGGAGTTCGCCCGCACGGACGACCGCGAGCGGTTCCGGGAGCTGTACGCCGAGTCCGTCGACGGCGACGGCGCGCAGGTGATCGAGTTCGTCGCCGACAGCGGACGGAACCACGACGAGCGGCGGGCGCTGGCCGAGCGGGTCGTCGACTCGGTCTGACCCCGGTGAGGTTTTCCGCCGGCCGGCCCGAACGCCGGCATGGTCTCGGAACTGTTCGACGCCGACCGGTGGGAGCCGGTCACCGACGACTTCGAGGACATCACCTACCACCGGGGGGCGGACGTCGGGGCCGTCCGGATCGCCTTCGACCGGCCGGCGGTCCGCAACGCCTTCCGGCCGGAGACGGTCGACGAACTCCACGCGGCGCTGGACCACGCCAGGCGGCAGACCGACGTCGGCTGCATCCTCCTGACCGGCAACGGCCCCTCCCCGAAGGACGGCGGCTGGGCGTTCTGCTCGGGCGGCGACCAGCGCATCCGCGGCGACGCGGGCTACGAGTACGACGACGAGACGGCCGAGACCGACGAGTACGGCCTCGAGACCGGCGGCCAGCAGGACGCCCCGCGGCTCCACATCCTCGAGGTCCAGCGGCTCATCCGGCACGCCCCGAAGCCGGTCGTGGCGGTCGTGCCGGGGTGGGCCGTCGGCGGCGGCCACTCGCTGCACGTCGTCTGCGACATGACGCTCGCCAGCGCCGAGCACGCGAAGTTCCTCCAGACGGACCCCGACGTCGCCTCCTTCGACGCCGGCTTCGGGTCGGCCTACCTCGCCCGCCAGGTCGGCCACAAGAAGGCCCGGGAAGTGTTCTTCCTCGGGAAGACCTACTCCGCGGAGGAGGCCGTCGAGATGGGGATGGCAAACGAGGCGGTCCCCCACGAGGAACTAGAGGCGACGGCCCTGGAGTGGGCCGAGGCGATCTGCTCGAAGTCGCCGATGGCGGTCCGGATGCTGAAATACGCCTTTAACATGGACTCGGACGGCCTGGTCGGCCAGCAGGTGTTCGCCGGCGAGGCGACCCGGCTCGGCTACATGACCGAGGAGGCCCAGGAGGGACGCGACGCCTTCGTCGAGGGCCGCGACCCCGACTTCGAGCAGTTCGACTGGTACTACTGACCCGCCAATCTGACATTGAGTGTAGTTGAGTGACATCGAGTGGTATCTAAGGGTAAGACTTATGTCCGTCGGGGGTGTAGCGGGAGGTACGATGAGCGAGAACGAGAGCGACTCGCCGGTGACGGCAGCCTTCGACCTGCAGCGCAGCGCCATCGAACAGACCCACGACGTGCTGGAACGAACGGTGGAGTTCCAGCGGGACGTCAACGAGCGGACCGTCGAGGTCGTCGGCCCGGTCCGGGACGTCCAGGAGCGCAGCAGCGACCTCGTGCGGACGGGCGTCGAGACGTCCTTCGACGCCGTCGAGGCCGCCGTCCCCGGCGACCAGGCCGTCGTCGCTGACCTCCGGGAGACGCTGGTCGAGCAGCTCGACACGCTGGAGGAGACCCAGACCGACGCCCTCGAGGAGTTCGAGACCAACCTCGAGGACGGCGCCGACTCCGTCGACGAGCTGTTCGAGGAGTTCCTCGCCACCGTCGACGAGCAGCTCGAGGCGCTGACCGACACCACCGACGACCTCGAAGAACAGGTCGCCGACGTCTACGACCAGCTCGAAGAGGCCGTCGAGGACCTCCAGGACGAACTCGACGAGCAGAGCGAGGAACTGCAGGAGCGGTTCGAGGAGCAGCTCGAGGAGCTGCAGGCCCGCATCGAAGAGCAGACCGAGACGCTGCAAGAGCAGGTCGACGACGCCACCGACCGCGTCAGCGACCTCGAGGTCGACGTCGGCGACGAGGCCGACGACGCCGACGACGAAGCTGCCGCGTAACCCTTCTCGGACGCGCCCGGATTCCCGGCCCGCCACGAACCGGCCCGGCTTCCGCGCGTTTATGTCGTCGCCGCCCGGACGACCGACGATGACGGAGACGGAGTCGGTCTCCCGGACCCGGGCCTGGCTGATGGCGGCGCGGCCGCAGACGCTGCCGGCCGGCGCCGCGCCCGTCGTCGTCGGCACCGGGCTGGCGGTCGGCGACGGCGTCTTCGCCCCGCTGCCGGCCGTCTTCGCGCTGGTCGGGGCGCTACTGTTGCAGGTCGGGACCAACTTCGCCAACGACTACTACGACGCCGTCCGCGGCGCCGACACCGACGACCGCGAGGGGTTCACCCGCGTGACCGCCGGCGGGCTCATCGAGCCGGCGGCGGTCAAGCGCGCGATGTACGCGACCTTCGGGCTGGCGGTCGCGAGCGGCGTCTACCTGGTCTACGTCGGCGGCGTCCCGATTCTGGTCGTCGGGCTGGCCTCGGTCGTCGCGGGAATCACCTACACCGGCGGGCCGCTGCCGTACGGCTACCGCGGGCTCGGGGACCTGTTCGTGTTCGTCTTCTTCGGGCTCGTCGCCGTCGCCGGCACCTACTACGTCCAGGCGGCCGCCGGTGCCGGCGTCGTCCTGCCGGTCGGCCTCCCGGCGGGGACGCTGCCGGCGCGGGCGGTCGTGGCGGGCCTTCCGGCCGCCGGCCTCTCGACGGCGGTCCTCGTGGTCAACAACGTCCGCGACCGGGAGACGGACGCCGCCGCCGGCAAGCGGACGCTGGCGGTCATCCTCGGCTACCGGGCCAGCCGCCTCGAGTGGACGGCGCTGGTCGGGATGGCCTACGCCGTCCCGGTCGTCTTCTGGCTCGACGGCGGCTCCCCGGTCGTCCTGCTGCCGCTGTTGACGGCGCCGCTGGCCGTCGCCCTCGGCCGGACGATATGGACCCGCACCGACGGGGCGGCGCTGAACCCCGCCCTCGAACGCACCGGCAGGCTGCTGTTCGCCCACTCCGTCCTGTTCGCCGCGGGGCTGGCGGTATGAAGATCGAGCGCTTCTCGCTGCCGCTGTCGCGGCCGCTGTCGACCGCCGCCGGCACCATCGACGAGCGGACGGGCTTCCTCGTCCGGGTCGACGTCGACGGGACCGTCGGCGTCGGCGAGGCGACGCCGCTGCCCGGCTGGACCGAGCCGCTCGATGCCTGCGAGACGGCCCTGCGGGCGGTCTCCGACCCCGTCGCCGCCCTCGACGGCGACGGCGCCCTCGCCGATGCGCCGGCCGCCCGTCACGGCGTCTCGCTGGCCGTCCTCGACGCTC
>JAHENN010000047.1 GCA_018609665.1 Haloarculaceae archaeon
CCGAGCGCAACCAGGCGAAGACGGCGGCCGTCGCCGGCGGGCTGCTGGCGGCCGGCTACGCCGTCGTCGGGACGGTCGTCGCCGTCGTCGCCGGCGGCGCGGCGGCGACGGCGCTGGTCGGCGGACTCGTCTACGGGCTGGTCGTCGGCGTCCCGACCGCCGTCGCGGGCGCGTTCTACTGACCGCCGACGCCGGCATCAGGGCTTTGTGCGGGTGGGGTCAATCCCCCCGCGTGTTCGACCTTCGAGCGACGTTCGACCGGACCGACGGTCGCGGGGGTCCGGCATGGTGAGCCTGGCGCTGTCGGCTGGCCGGCTGCTCGCGGCGCTGTTTCTGGTCCTCCTCAACGGCTTCTTCGTCGCCTCCGAGTTCGCCCTCGTCCGCGTGCGGTCGACGGCCGTCGACCGCATGGTCGAGGAGGGGCGGGCGGGTGCGGAGACGCTGCAGGACGCCCTCGGGAGCCTCGACGACTACCTCGCGGCGACGCAGCTGGGCATCACCGTCGCCTCGCTGGGGCTGGGCTGGATCGGCGAGCCCGCCGTCGCCGCCCTCATCGAGCCGCTGCTCGCGCCACTGCTGCCGGCAGGGGCCATCCACGCCGTCGCCGTCGGCGTCGGCTTCGCCGTCGTCACGTTCCTGCACGTCGTCTTCGGCGAGCTGGCGCCGAAGACCGTCGCCATCGCCGAGGCCGAGCGGCTCGCGCTGCTGGTTGCGCCGCCGATGAAGCTGTTCTACTACCTCTTCCTGCCGGGGCTCGTCGTCTTCAACGGAGCGGCCAACCTGTTCACGAGCGCGATCGGCGTCCCGCCGGCCTCCGAGACCGAGGAGACCCTCTCCGAGGAGGAGATCCGGCTCGTGCTGGGTCGCGCCGGCGAGGCCGGCACCGTCGACGACGACGAGGTCCGGATGATCGAGCGGGTGTTCGAGCTGGACGACGTCACCGCCCGGGACGTGATGGTCCCGCGGCCGGACGTGGCGACGGTGCCGGCCGACGCGGGGCTGGCGGCGCTGCGGGCCGCCGTCGTCGAGGAGGGGTACACCCGGTATCCGGTCGTCGACGGCGAGGAGGCCGCCGGCTACCTCGACGTCAAGGACGTCCTCCGGGCGGGCGCCTCCGACGGCGACGGCGTCACCGCCGACGACCTCGCCCGGGAGCTGCCGATGGTTCCCGAGACGACGCCGGTCGACGACCTGCTCCGGACGCTCCGGGACGAGGAGCGGCAGATGGCCGCGGTCATCGACGAGTGGGGTGCCCTCGAGGGGATCGTCACCGTCGAGGACGTCGTCGAGGTGGTCGTCGGCGACATCCGGGACGACTTCGACGACAGGAGCGCGGAGCCGACCGTCGAGGAGCGCGGCGACGGCTACGTCGCCGACGGGGCGGTCGGGCTCGCGAGGGCCAACGACGCGCTCGGGACCGACCTCGACAGCGACGCCTACGGGACGCTCGGCGGCGTGGTCCTCGAGCGGCTCGGTCGGCCGCCGACCGTCGGCGACGCCGTCACGGTCGACGGCTTCCGGCTCGAGGTGGAGGCGGTCGACGGCGCCCGCATCGAGCGGCTGGCGGTCCGGCCCGACCGCGACGCCGAGGACGGCGGCGAGGCGTGACGGCCGCGGCTCACAGCGACTCCATCGCCGCCTCTATCTCGCCCGTCGGCACCGGGTGGATCCACTCGTCGGTCGTCCAGGCGTGCCGGACGACGCCGTCGGCGTCGAGGACGAAGACCGCACGGCGGGCGGTCCGGACCCCCGCCATCCCGTCGCGCTCGACGAGCAGGTCGTACGCCGCCGCGACGGCGCCGTCGACGTCGGCGAACAGCGAGAAGGGGCCGTCCAGCCGCCGGAGGAACGCGTTGACCGCGTAGGGGCCGTCCCGGACGACGCCGGAGACGACGATTCCGTTGCGGTCGGCCCAGCCGGCCCGCTCGTAGCGGCGCCACCAGTTCCGCGCGACCGCCGAGAAGACGAAGCCGCCGAAGACGACCACCGCGCCGCGGTCGCCGAGCCGGTCGGAAAGCGCCGTCGGCCGGAACGTCTCGCCGTCGCACAGCAGCGCCTCGAACGCCGGGGCGGGTTCGCCGACCGCCGGCGTCGACCCCGATGCCGGTGCCGGTGACATACCCACACGTCCGGCCGCCGGGAGTTAAGCGCGGCGACGGGCCCCGACGCCGGCTTTTTGCGCCCGGCGGCCGCACGTCCTGTATGTCGCTCACGCTCTACCGGCTCGAGGGCTGTCCGTTCTGCGAGTTCGTCGTCGACGAACTGGAGGACCTCGGCGTCGACTACGACAGCGTCTGGGTCGAGGGGCCGCACTCGAAGCGCGACGAGGTGCGTGCGGTCTCCGGCCAGCGGCAGGTGCCGGTCGTCGTCGACGAGGAGTACGGCGTCGTGATGAGCCAGTCGGCGCGCATCCTCGAGTTCCTGGAGGCGACGTACGGCGACTCGGGGACGACCGAGCAGGGGTCGCCGGCCTGACTCAGCCGTCCAGCTCGTGGGGGTCGAGGCCGGGGTCCTCGACGGCCGGGGCACCAATCGAGAGGACGACCCCCCGGTCGTCGCCGACGTACCGGTGGCCGTGGCCGACCTCGGGGCCGGCGGCCCACAGCGTCCCCGGGCCGGCCTCGACCCGTTCGGTCTCGCCGGAGCGGCCCAGCTTCAGCGAGAACGTTCCCTCGAGAACGTAGTACAGCTCCTCCTGTTCGGCGTGGGCGTGGTAGCTGACCTCCTCGCCCGGCTCGAAGTACCAGACCGTCGCGCGCATCCGCTCCAGCCCGAGCAGGTCGCCGACCGGCCTGACGTCCAGGTCCGGCGGTATCGCGTCGATCTCCGAGAGGTCGGTGACCGGCGCCGCCTCGAGGTCGAGCACCTCGTACTCCATGCCGCCGGGTTGGCGGCCGGCGACAAAGGCGTGCCGGCTACGCCAGCACCGCCTCGGCCAGCCGCGGCAGGGCGTCGGTGACGTCGGCCCGGAAGTCGTACTCCGCGCGGTCCGACAGCGGCGTCGGCTCGAGGTTGACGACGACGACCGTCGCCCCGCCGTCGGCGGCGGTCCGGGGCAGCGACGCGGCAGGTTCGACCGACAGCGACGAGCCGGCGACCAGGTAGACGTCGGCCGACTCCGACAGCGCCTGCGCCCGCAGCAGCGCCCGCTCCGGCAGCCGCTCGCCGAAGAGGACGACGTCGGGCTTCAGCACCTCGTCGCAGCGCCCGCAGGTCGGCGGGACCGTCCCGTCCCGCACCCGCTCGAGGACAGGGTCGGCGTCCCGGCGGCGGCCGCAGCCGGTGCAGACGACCCGGCTCCCGTCGCCGTGGACCGCGACGGGGTCCTCGCTGCCGGCCGCCCGGTGGAGGCCGTCGACGTTCTGCGTGACGAGGCCGTCGAGTTCGCCCGCGGCCTCCAGCTGCGCCAGCGCCTCGTGGGCGGCGTTGGGCTCGACGTCGTCGCCGAAGGCCTCTGCGACAAGGGCCGCCCGGTCGCGCCAGAACCCCGCCGGGTCCTCGCGGAACCGCGAGACGTGGAACGCCTCGGGGTCGTACTCCGACCAGATGCCGTCCGCCGAGCGGAAGTCCGGAATTCCGGAGGCAGTGGAGACGCCGGCGCCGGTCATCGCGACGACGGTGTCGGCGTCGCGTATCGCGCCGGCGGCGAACTCCATTTCGCGGCCGTCCATGCCGCGCGGTCGGGCGCCGACGGACAAAAGCGAACCGCCGTCAGCGGCGCCGCAGCGCGACGACCAGGGCGGCGACCGCCGCGAGGGCGCCCGCCGGGCTGAAGCCAGCGCCGTCGGCCGCCGTCGGCGTCTCCACGACGCGTCGGTC
>JAHENN010000048.1 GCA_018609665.1 Haloarculaceae archaeon
CGGACCCCAGCGTCAGGAGGACCGTGTGCGGCCCCATCGCGGCGACGTCGTCGAGCAGCGCCGCCGGGTCGCCGTCGAGGCCGGCCGCCGCCAGGTCCGCCGGCGTCGCCTTCACCACGTCGGCCAGCCCGAGGGCGGTCTCGACGGCCGCCGGGAAGCCGCCGTCCCACAGCTCCGGCCGGGCGTTGGGGTCGAAGGCCGTCGTGCAGCCGTGCTCGCGGGCCCGCTCGGCGAGGTCGAACATCGCGGTGCGGGCGGGGTCGGTCGACAGCGCCACCCCGCCGAAGACGACCCACTCCAGCGCCGACAGCGCCTCGTCGGGGACGGCCCCCGGCCGGAAGCGGGTGTCGGCGGTCCCCGCCCGGCGGAAGGCGAAGTCGCGGTCGGCCGACTCGTCGTGGGCGACGAACGCGAGCGTCGTCTTCGCGTCGTCGTCCCGGACGACGAACCGCTCCGGGAGGCCGTGGTCGGCGAGCGTCGCCGCGAGGTGGTCGCCGAAGGGGTCGGCGCCGAGCCGCGTCCACAGGTACGGCGCCGTTCCGAGGCCGGCCAGCCGGACGGCGACGTTGGCCGGGGCGCCGCCGGCGCGCCGCTCGAACCGCCGCACGTCGGCCAGCCGGCCGGGGCTGTCGGGGATGAAGTCGACGAGACACTCGCCGGCGACCAGCACGTCCGGGTCGGGGTCGGCGTCGGAGTCCATACCCCGGAGACGGTGCCCGGCGGCAAAAAGCTCCCCGCGGCGGCCGTCACCGGGACAGCTCGGCGTTCCCGTCGACGACGGCCGCGACGTCGGCCGGCGAGACGAGCGCCATGTCGCCGTCGAGGGTCCGCGCGAGCGCCGCGGTCGCGGCGCCGTACTCCAGGGCCGTCTGGAGGTCGTCGCCGGCCAGCCGGCGCGCGAGGAAGCCGCCGACGAGGGCGTCCCCGGAGCCGATCGGGTCGCGGGTGTCGGCCTCGAAGGCCGGCTGCTCGACGACGGCGTCGGCCGTCACGGCGACCGCCCCCTCGGCGCCGCGGGTGACGACGGCCGTCTCGTGGCCGTGCTCGTCGATCAGTGCGCGGCCGACGGCCGCGGGGTCGCCCGACCGCCCGAGCACCGTCTCGGCGTCCCGCTCGGCGACGACGAGCACGTCGACGAGGCCGAGCAGGTCGGCCAGCGTCTCGGCGGCCGCCTCGGCCGAGCACAGCTTCGAGCGGTGGTTGACGTCGAAGACGGTGGTCGTCCCGGCCGACCGCGCGGTCGCCAGCAGCTCGCGGGTGGTGTCGCCCAGCGTCGCCGACAGCGCCGGCGTGATGCCGCTGGTGTGGAAGGCGTCGGCGGCGGCGATCCGGTCGGTCGCCAGCTCCGCCGGCGTCGCGGTCGTGACCGCGGCGTCCGCGCGGTCGTAGCGGACGTCCGTCCCGCGGGGTCGGCCGCCGAACTCGACGTAGTAGACGCCCTGTCGGCCGGTCTCGCTGCGGACGACCTCCGTGGTGACGCCCTGTGCGGCGACGGCCCGCTCGACGCGGTCGCCGAGCGGCGACGCCGGCAGCTTCGAGAGCCAGACCGCCTCGCGGCCGAGCCGCGCGGCGGCGACGGCGACGTTGCTCTCGGCGCCGCCGACGTGGACCGACAGCTCCTCGGCGGCCGCCAGCCGCTCGCCCGGCGGCGGGGCGTACCGCAGCATCGTCTCGCCGAAGGTGACGAGCGTCATGCCCCGACCACGGCGCCGCCGGATTTACGCGCTTCGGCGCTACTCGGGCGTCCGCGTCGTCAGCTCCAGGGCGTGGACGTCGGTCGTCATCGCCTCGCCCAGCGCGTCGTAGACCATGTCGTGCTGGTCGACCAGCGACTCCCCCTCGAAGGCCGGCGAGACGACCGTCGCCTCCAGGTGGTCCTCGTCGTGGGTGCCGCGGGCCGGCTCGACGGTCGCCTCGCAGTCCGGTATCTCGGCCTCGATGCGGGCCTCGACCTCTTCGGGCGTCATGTGCGAGGGTGGGGCCGGCGCGGTCATAAGACCGCCGACCATCGCGGCGCGCGTCGGACAGCCAGCCCGGCTTACGTCCACCGGTCGAGGCCGGTCTGGACGACCGACTGTTCGATGCGCTCGAAGCCGCGGTCGACCTCCCCGGCCGGCACCTCCCACTCGTCGGTGACGTACGCCCGGGCGGCCTCGAGGTCCGGCTCGACGTCGAGGTCGTAGTCGTAGTCGTCGGTCACCGTCGGGTCGAGGAACATCCCCCGGATGCGGTCGGCGTGGGGGATCGTCTCCTCGCGGGCCTCCAGTGCCGCGTAGAGGTCGCCGTGTTCGTGGATCAGCTTCACGGCGGTCTTGGGGCCGACGCCGTCGATGCCCTCGTTGAAGTCGGTGCCGACGAGGACGGCCGCGTCGACCAGCCCCTCCCAGGTGAGGTCGTGGGCCGCGAGCGTCGCCTCGAAGTCCATCCGCTCGGGGTCGCCCGTGCTGGTCAGCCCCCGGAGCGTCCGCGGCGCTCCCAGAAGCAGCGCGTCGTAGTCCTCGGAGCCGACGTAGTCGACGTCGCCGCGGCGGGCCATGTGGGCGGCCTGGGCCTCGCCCTCGGCGGGCGCCTCGACGTACGGCACGTCGAGGCGGTCGAGCAGCCCGCGGGTGGTCCGCTGGATGGTCTCGGTGAGCCGCTGGGTGCGGGACTCCAGCGTCGCCACCTCGGCGGCGTCGACGTCGTCGGCCTCGCGGGCCGCCTCGAGTTCGTCCTCGTAGCGCTCCCGCTGCTCGCGGCGCTCGGCCACCTCGTCGTCCTTCAGCTCCGTGACGCCGCCGTCGAAGACGAAGACGGGCGTGACGTCGTGCTCGAAGAACTTCGGCAGCCCCTGGACGACGCCGACGAGGTTGGCCACCTCCTCGCCGTCGGCCGTCGTGTAGACGTCGCTGCTCGTGAACCGGACCGTGGTGGTGAGATAGCGGTACAGCCAGTTGTGCGCGTCGACGGCGACGACCGACCCGCCGAGGTCGTCGAACGACGTCGGCTCGATGGCCGCCAGCTGTCGCAGGTCCGCGTTTCCCATCGGCCGTCGTAGGCTCGCCGGCGGCTTCAACCTCCCGGCGCTCGCTCCAGCGGCGGCGGCGCGGCGCCGGCCTTCCGGTCGAGGAAGGCCGTCTCCTCGGGCGACAGCTCCCGGCGGCGGAACCGGTCGAGGCCCCGGCGGTAGGCCGCCGGCGGCCGGTCGGCGGGCTTGGCGGCCGGCCGCTGGAGCACCAGCTCCGCCAGCCCGGTCGTCTCACCGGTGAACCCGAAGCCGGCCCGGTACAGTGCCTCGTAGGCGAAGGGATTGTTGACGGCGATGCGGACCCGCTCGTAGCCCCGGTCGGCGGCCCGGTCGACGACCAGCCCGCAGAGCCGCGGCCCCAGCCCCTCCCCGCGGCGGTCGTGCCGGACGGTCACGTAGCGGAGCCACAGCGTCGCCGGGTCGGTCCGGTCCTCGTTGAACGCCACGGCCGCCAGCACCGCGTCGTCGTACTCGCGGTCGGTCGCCGCCGCCGGGTCGCGGACGACCGCCTTCCCGGTGTTCGACATGACGAACTTGCCGGCGTAGCTGAACCGCCGGTGGTCGAGCCGGAGGGTCGGTCCGTCGGACGGCCACCCGAGGACGAGACGCTCCATGCCCGGGGTTGTGGGGCAACCGTGTTATGTCCGGCGCCCGAGCGGGCGGACATGCGCCCGGACGTCGCCGCCTTCGACGCCTTTGCGCCGCTGTACGACCTGCTGATGCCGGCGACGGACCGGACGGCCCTCCGGAAGGGGCTGTTCTGTGCCGACCGCGAACTCGACCGCTGCGTCGAGGTCGGCGGCGGCTCCGGCCGGGCCGCACGCGAGGTCGGCGCCGCGGTCGTCGACC
>JAHENN010000049.1 GCA_018609665.1 Haloarculaceae archaeon
TGACCCTCGGGACGCCCCACCAGGGGACGCGGGCGGCCCGGCTCGCGGCCCGGACCCCGGGCGGCCGCGACATGGTCCCGGGCAGCGCGTTCCTCGAGACGCTCAACGACGGCCCGACGGCGGCCGGCGTGCGGTACACCGCCGTCCGGAGCCGCTTCGACCCGCTCGTCGTCGGGCCGCGCCGCGCCCGGCTCCCGGACGATGTCCGCCGCGACGACGACGAGAACCGGACGGTCGACCGCCGGGGCCACGTCCGGCTCGTCTTCGACGAGGCGGTCTACCGCGCCTACCGCGACCGGCTGCTGGACGCGACAGGCTGAAGACCGCCACGGTCCCAGCGCCGACATGGAGTGGCGACTCTTCGCGAACCTCGCCGAGGCGGCGGACTCGAGACGCGTGACCGTCGACGCCGGCCCGGGCGACACGTTCGGCGACGCCTTCGAGCAGCTGCTCGAGGCCCACCCCGAGCTGGAGGCGGCGGTGCTCGACGAGGAGGGCGAGATCCGTGACCACATCCGCGTGCTCCGCAACGAGCACGACCCCTTCGTCCGGGACGACGGCCTCGACACCGTCCTCGAGGAGGGCGACGAGCTGGCGCTGTTCCCGCCGGTCAGCGGCGGCCGACGCCGGTGAGGTCCCGCTCCAGCACGAAGTCCGGGTCGTCGGCGAACGGCACCCGGGCGTAGGCGGCGTCGGAGACGTGCCGCGGCGTCTCGGGGACCAGCACCCGGGCCCGGTCGGCGCCGGCGGCGGCCGCGTCTCTGGCGACGGCGGCCGACAGCGCCGACAGCGCCCCGTGGTCCGCCCAGGCGGCGACGCCGTACTCGGCCCACGTCTCCTCGACGCCGTCGTCGTTCTCCCGCTCGACGGTCCGCGTCCGGTAGCTCATCGCCCGCCGGCGGTCGCCGTCGTGGAGGGCGAAGGCAGAGTCGGCGGCCGCCAGCCGCGGCCGGGTGACCTCCGCCAGCGCCCACGACTCCGCGAGGTCCAGCCCGAGGCCGTCGAGCCGCCGGTCGGCGTGGCTGCCGCGGAAGGCGCTCCAGGCGTCGGCGGGGTCGTCGCTGCGGACGAGGTCGTGGCCGGCGTCGGGGTCGGCGTCCGGCTCCAGCCAGCGGAACTCCGCGGCCGGCTCGAAGCCGACCGCCCGGGACTGTCCGAGGCCGGCGGCGTTCCACGAGAAGACCATGTTCCGGCAGACGGTCGCGCCGCGGTCGGCCGCCCACTCGAAGACGGCGTGGCTCAGCTCCGGGCTGACGCCGTCGCCGCGGAACGCCGGGGCGACGCGCATCCCCTGGGCCCACGCCTCGTGGTCCGACAGCAGGACCCCCTGGCAGACGCCGACCGGGCGGCCGTCGACGCAGGCGACGACCGTCCGCTGGTCGGGGCCGTCCGTCTCGACCCACTCCTCGAACACCCGGGGGATGTAGTCGCCGCCCAGCCGCGGGAAGGTGTCCTCGGTGAAGGCGACGACGGCCTCGCGGTCGTCGTGGCGGGCCGGCCGCGTCTCGACGGCCGTCATGTCCACGGGACCGACCGCTCCTGCAGTTCGGCGGCGACCGGCCGGCCCATCGCCGCCGCGGGGTCGTCGGCGTTGGCCAGCGCCCACATCAGCTTCACGTACGCCGTCCCGGGCAGCGTGTCGCCGGCCTCGACGACGCCGGCGTCCAGCAGGTCCCGGCCGGTGTCGTACACCCGGTCGCAGACCCGGCCCTCCAGACACTGGCTCGTCATCACGACCGTCGTGCCGTCGTCGACCAGCTCCGCGATGCGGTCGACCCAGGCGGTGTTGACGTGGCCGAGGCCGGTCCCCTCGAGGACGACCCCCTTGGCGTCGTCGACGGCCGCAAGCGCCGCCGCCCCGGTGCCGGGGACGAACTTCAGCAGTTCGACGTCCCGCTCGAGGTCGGCCGCCAGCGCGAGGTCGGCCGCGCCGTGGCCGTCGACGGGCCGGCGGAAGGAGACGTCGCCGCCGTCCCAGGCGACCTCGCCGACCGGCTCGGCGCCGACCGTCTCGAAGGCGTCCCGGCGGGAGGTGTGGTTCTTCCGGACCCGGGTACCGCGGTGCAGCGCACAGCGGTCGTCGGACCCGTCGGCGTGCATGCAGACCAGCACCTCCGAGTGGTCGGCCGTCGCCGCCTCCACCGCGCAGACGGCGTTCATCACGTTGTCCGAGGAGGGCCGGTCCGCGGACCGCTGGCTGCCGGTGAAGACGACCGGCACCGGCGTCTCCATCATGAAAGCGAGCGCCGACGCCGTGTACTGCATCGTGTCGGTGCCGTGCATGACGACGACCCCGTCGGCGCCGCGTTCGACCTCCTCGTGGACCGCCTCGGCGAGGTCGACCCACACGTCGGGGGTCATGTTCTCCGAGAGGATGTTGGCGACGACGCGGCCCCGATAGTTCGCCCGGCCGGCCAGCTCCGGCACCGCCCGGAGGACGTCCTCGGCGTCGAACTGTGCGGTGACGGCGCCGGTCCGGTAGTCGACCGTCGAGGCGATCGTGCCGCCCGTCGAGATGAGCGCGACGGTCGGCAGGTCGTCGTCGAAGGTGATCTCGGAGGCGCCCTCGGCGTCGCCGGCGGCCGCGACGTCGTAGGTGTCGGCCTCCAGCAGTTCGACGTCGGCCTCGGCGCGGTCGACGCCGACGTTGTAGCCGCCGTCCAGCTTGACGACGAGGTGGTCGTCGGTCGTCGAGGGCATGAGCACGCCCTCGTAGCGCGTGGCGCCGCGGTCGACGCGGACGCGGTCCCCTGGGTTCATGCCCGTCCGTACCGGCCGCTCGATTTTAAACCCACCCGTCCGCGGGAAAAGACCGATACCGCTGGCGGCCCTGCCTCGGGTATGAGCGGCGACCGGACCCGGACCCGCGAGGCGGGGACCGACGACGTCACGGAGTTCGACGTCGACCTGTCGGCCGACGAGACGGACTCGGCGCCCGCGGCCGACGCCGACAGCGACGGCCTCCGCGAGCGCGTCGGCGGCCGCGCGAAGCAGCTCTTCTCCCCGCGGGCGTTCCTCGTCGCGCTGCTGCTGTCGGTCGTCGGACTCGTCGTCACCAGCACGCTCATTCCGCTGCTGCCGGGGGCGGGGCTGCCGGGCGTCTTCCTCGCGGCGTTCCTGTTCGGGCTGGCCTCGGAGCGGCGCCGGTACCTCGAGACGGCCGTCGCCGGCGGCGCCGCGGTCGGCGCGAGCGCGCTTCTCGATTTCGCCGTGGTGGCCGCCCTCGGCGGCATCGGCGTCCCGCTGGCGGCCGTCGCCGGCGGCGTCGGCGCCGTCGTCGGGGCCGTCGGCAACTACTTCGGCCGGGACCTCCGGGACGGACTGACGCGGGATATCTGACCGGCGCCGAAGACGTTCGGCAGAGCACCGTCGGAGCGGGGCCGGCCACCGCCCGACACGGCCGACACCGGGTCGTCGGACCGACGCCCGAACCGCCGCGACGACCGCCTCCCGGACCGCGAGGTGCTGCTCGACGTGGCCGTCAACGCGATTCCCGCGGCGATACTGCCGTCGTTCGTCGCCCTCTTCCTCGCCGTCGGCTCGTCTCCGGCCGACCCGCCGGTGGTCGTCGCGCAGGTGTCGCCGGTCGCCGTCCCGCCGCTGCTGGCCGCGCTGACGTACCACGCGGTGCGGGCGGTGACGGCCGCCGAACGCGACGGTCCCGACCTGCCGCCGGGAGACACCCGGGAGGGCGCCGAAACCGCGACGGCCGCCGGCGGGAGCGGTGATGCTGGCGACGACTGACCGGCCAGGGGTCAGGCGGTCAGCCGCCACTCGTCGCCGTCGGGCTCGACGACCCCGTGGGCGGCCAGTCCCTCGAGGGCGTCGGCGACGACGTCCGGCGGGGCCTCGACGCGGCGGCTCAGCTCCTCGGGCGTCGCCGGGCCGGTCGCCAGCCCCCGGAGCAGTTCGCCGTAGAAGCGGCCGTCGACCCCCTCGAAGTGGGCGCTGATCCCGTCGAGCGTCTCCGTCAGCCGGCCCTGGACCCACCGCTGGGCCATCGACAGCTCGTTTTCCAGCCGCTCGAGCCGCCGGAGGTCCTCGGCCAGCGACGAGAGGTCCTTCCCCTCGTCCTCGCGGCCGCCGGCCCGCTCGACGTCGATGGAGACGTACCGACAGGAGGTGATGTCCAGGTTCCGGGACGCCGAGTAGGCGCTCTTGGTGCCGAAGTCGTACGGCGAGAGGTTGACCTCGAGCCGGAGGTTCCGCGCGATGGAGAAGTACTTCCGGCGGCCGTCGTCGACGTGGGACTCGACGAGCCCCGCGTCGTCGAGCTTCCGGAGGTGGTCGATGACCGCCTTCGGGCTGACGCCCAGGTAGTCGCTGATCTCGGTGACGTAACAGGGCTTGTTGGCGAGAAGCCGGAGGATTCGACGCCGGTTCTCGTTGCCGAGCAAGTCGAGGAACGCCGCCGAGTCCATCGCCCGGAGGTTCACGCCGCGAACGAAAAAGGGTGACGCGGGCCGACCGGCTCAACGCGCCCGTCCGGGGTCGTCGCCGTCGTCGCCGCCGTCGCCGTTGTCGCGGTCGTCATTATCGTTGCCGCGGTCATCATTATCGTTGCCGCGGTCATCGTCCCCGTCGTCACTGGAGCCGTCGTTACCGTTGCCACGGTCGTCGTCCCCGTCGTCACTGGAGCCGTCGTCGCCGGAGTCGTCGTTGCCGCTGCCGGAGTCGTCGCCTGCGTCCCCGTCGCTCCCGTCACCTGCGTCGTCACCCCCCTCGTTCGCGTTTCCCTCGTCGTCACGTCCGGCGTTCTCGCCTGCGCCGCTCTCGTCGTCGCCGTCATCGGCGTCGCTCTCGTCGGCGTCACCCCTCTCGCCGTTTCCCTCGTCGTCACCGTCGTCCGCACCGCTCTCGTCTGCGGGGCGGTCGTCTGCGTCCGCCTCGCTGGCGGGGCGGTCGTCGTCCGTCCCGTTCCGGTCGTCGTCAGTCTCGTTTCCCGGCGGGACGTCGGGGGCCGACCCGTTCGTCGACCCGGGCGCGTCGCCGTTCGACCCGGTCGAGCCGTTCGCCGCGGGGCCCGCACCCGGGGCGTCGTTCGGGGGACCGGCGTCGGTTGGGGCGCCGATACCCCCGGCGACCTCGGCGGCGGCACTGCTCCGGAGGTCGCTGGCGTTGTCCCCTATCGCCGCGACGCCGGGGACGTCGACGCCCGCGGCCTCGGCGGCGCGCTCCATCCGGACGGCCGACTCCTCCAGTTCGGCGGCGCCGACAGCGACCTCGGCCGCGATGGCGTACTGCGCGATGGCCCCGCCATCGGCGAGGCGCTCCTGTCGCGCCTCGAGGCGGCGCTCCCGCGCCGCGAGCGTCTCTCGCCGCTGTTCGGCGAGCCGGCGGCGCTCCTCCGGGTCGTCCGTCCGGTTCCACGCCGCGAGGAACACGCCGTCGTCGACCTCGCCGGCCGCCTCGGCGGTGCTGGCCTGCATGAACGACGACACCGACGCGCCGAAGTCGTCGCTCCCGTTGGCCTCGTCGCCGGCCTGCGTCGTCGACCCCATCGCGCCGGCGGCGGCGACCCCGAGCAGGGCGACCGCCGCGACGACTCCGACCGCGACAGCGGTTCGGTTCATCATCGGGTACTGCGGCCTTCCGGAAATAAAAACCCGCTCTCCGTTCTCACCGTTCATCGTCCGGCGTCGAGGACGCAGCGCGACGCAGAGCGTTCATCGAGCGAGGAGAGCGTACGCACCGCTCGCGGGCCGACGCCGGTCGACCCCGCGTGCGGGTCGTCCACAGGTCGACAGCCGGACAAGCCTTATCCGTGCGACCGACCCACACGCGAGTGACCGCATGTTCGAACGATTCTCGAGCGGCTACTACCTGGGACGGCTCTACGTCGAACCGCACGAGAGCGAGCGGGCGGTGATGCAGCGGGCCGACCACGAACGCGTGAGCGAGCAGCTGTACGACGACGTCGACGGCCCGGAGCCGCTCGTGATGAAGGTCGGGTCGGCGCACCTCCCGGTCCACGGCGCCGAGGGCGTCCCCGGACGGACGCTCGCGCTGCCGGAGTCCGTCCTGCCGGCGACCGGCGTCGAGAACCCGCCGGCGCTCAGCGAGGTGCTGCTGGCGAAGGCCGACCGGGCCGCACAGCTCCTCGACCTCGGCTCCGTCGACCCCGCGGGCTTTTAAACGGTCGGCGCCGTCGTTCGGTCGATGCTCGACGACCTCCTCGGGCGGACCGAGCTGAAGGAGCGCATCGCGGAGCTGGAGGCCGAACGGGAGCGTCTCCGGGCGCAACTGGACGCCGAACAGGAGCGCCGCTCGGAGGCCGCCCGCAAGCGACAGGACGCCGAGGAGCGGATCAACCGCCTTGAGGACCGCATCGCCGACCTCGAGGGCAAGCTCGACGGCGACTCCGGCGAGGCCGTCGAGGTCGGGTTCCGACACGAGAGCGCGGTCCGCGGCCGGCGCCTCGAGGCCGTCCTCTCGCAGCTGGAGTCGTTCGAGGCCGGCGCCGAGTCCGTCCTGACGGCCTACGTCGACGAGTCCGCGCCCGAAGAGGTGCGGGACCTGCTCGGCGAGCGTGCCGCGCTCGTCTCGCGGGCCGCGCCGTGTCTCGTCTGTGCCGACGACGCCGGCCTGCTGGCGGCGGCGCTGCGGCCGCCCGTCGCCCCCGAGCCATTCGTGACCTGGGGCGACCGCCCGGAGGTCGACCGGGCGTGGCTGGCGCCGACCGGCCGGTTCGCGCTGGCGCTCGTCCGCTCGGACGTCTTCGCCGTCGGCGTCTACGAGGGCGACGAGCGCGTGGACTTCGAGGGCTTCGCGAGCGACGTCAAGAGCGACCACTCGAAGGGCGGCTTCTCGCAGGCGCGGTTCGAGCGGCTCCGCGACGAGCAGATCGCCGCCCACGTCGACCGCTGTACCGAGACGCTGGCCGACGTCGACGCCGACCGGCTGTACGTCACCGGTGACCGCCGGCTGGTCGGCGAGGTCGCGGCCGACGCCGACGCGACGGCCGCCGTCGACGCCACCGGCGACCCCGAGCCCGCCCTCGCGGACGCCTTCGACGAGTTCTGGACCGTCCGGCTGTACGGGCTCTGAGCGGCGGCCGACCCGTTTATCAGCGCGGCCCGTCTGGCGGGCGTATGCGCGTTGCCGTCCTCGCCCACGAGCAGTTCCCCGACCGCGCCAAGACCGCCGTCGGCGTCCTGCGGTACGCCGACCACGACGTCGTCGCGGTGCTGGACCGCGACTCCGCGGGCACGACCGTCGCCGACCACGTCGCCGACCTCGACGCCGACACGCCGGTCGTCGAGGGCGTCGCCGACGCGCCCGCCTTCGACGCCCTCGTCGTCGGCATCGCGCCCATCGGCGGCGGCTTCGACGACTCCTGGCGGCCCGACGTCCGGGCCGCCATCGAGCGCGGCGCCGACGTCGTCGCCGGCCTCCACTACCTCCTGAACGACGACGCGGAGTTCGCCCGGCTGGCCGACGAGCACGGCGTCGAGTTGCGCGACATTCGGCGGCCGCCCGACGACCTCACCGTCGCCGAGGGGGTCGCCCGCGAGCTGGACTGCGAGGTGGTCCTGACGGTCGGCACCGACTGCTCGACGGGCAAGATGACGACGACGCTGGAGCTCGTCGAGGCCGCCCGCGAGCGGGGACTGGACGCCGGCTTCGTCCCCACCGGCCAGACCGGCATCATGATCGCCGGGTCGGGAATCCCCGTCGACCGCACGGTGAGCGACTTCACCGCCGGCGCCGTCGAGCGGATGCTCCGGGAGCGGGGCGACGACCACGACTACCTCGTCGTCGAGGGACAGGGCTCCATCGTCCACCCGGCCTACTCGGCGGTCACCTGCGGAATCCTCCACGGCGCGATGCCGGACCACCTGGTGCTGTGCCACGAGGCCGGCCGCGAGGCAGTCCACGGCTACGAGTCGTTCTCCCTGCCAGACCCCGGGCGGGTCGCGGCGCTGTACGTCGACCTCGCCGGGGAGGTCGCCCCGACCGAACTGCTCGGCGGCGCGCTGAACACCTCGGGGCTGACCGAGTCCGACGCGGAGGCGGCGCTGGCCGAGTACGAGGCGGCCATCGACGCGCCCGCCGTCGACCCCGTCCGGCAGGACGCCGGGGAGCTGCTCGAGGAGCTATGAAGGGGCAGTTCGAGACCGTCGAGCTGCCGCTTTCGGTGCCGTTCACCATCGCCCGCGGCACGACGACCGTCACGGAGAACGTCGTCGTCAAGCTGGAACACGACGGCGCGGTCGGCTACGGGGCGGCGGCGCCGGCGGCCCGCTACGGCGAGACGACCGGGACCGTCGAGGCCGTCCTGCCGGAACTGCTCGAGGTCGTCGAACCGGTCGGCGACGTCCACGCCCGCCGGGAGATCGCCGACCGGATGCGGAGCGCCGTCCGGGACAACCCGGCGGCCCGGGCGGCCGTCGACGTGGCGCTGTGGGACCTCGCCGGCAAGCTGCTCGACGAGCCCGTCTACCGCCTGCTGGGGCTGTCGGCGGGGACGGGGCCGCCGACGTCGTACACCGTCGGCATCGCCGAGACGGCGACGATGCGGCGCCGCGCCCGGGAGGCGGCCGCGGCCGGCTACCCGGTGCTGAAGCTGAAGCTCGGCACCGACCGGGACCGCCGCATCGTCGAGGCGGTGCGGGCCGCCGCCCCCGACGTCCGGCTCCGCGTGGACGCCAACGAGGCCTGGACGCCGAAGCAGGCCGTCGCCCGCTGTGAGACCCTCGCCGAGTACGACGTCGAGTTCGTCGAACAGCCCGTCCCTGCCGAGGACCGCGCGGGGCTGCGGTACGTCCACGAGCGGTCGCCGCTGCCGATCGCGGCCGACGAGTCCTGCCGGACGGCCGCCGACGTGCCCGAAATCGCCGACCGCTGCGACGTCGCCAACCTGAAGCTGATGAAGACCGGCGGCATCACGCCCGCCGTCGAGCTGATCCACGCCGCCCGCGCCCACGATCTCGAGGTGATGTGCGGCTGCATGCTGGAGACGAACGCCGCGATTGCCGGTGCCGCCCACCTGCTGCCGCTGCTGGACCACGCCGACCTCGACGGGTCGCTGCTGCTGGAGACCGACCCCTACGACGGCGTCCCGGTCCGGGAGGGGCGGTTCGACCTCGGGGCCGTGGAGGCGGGGACGGGCGCCGAGTCGCGATAACCAGCCGGACCGCATGGTCGAATCGTAATCACTCCGGCGGCACCACGAACAGCGACAGCGCGACGACGACGCCGGCCAGCGCGCTCCCGAGGCCGACGGCCAGCGGCGTCGGCACCGCCGAGAGCCAGCCGGCCAGCAGGCCGACGACAACGGGAACGGGCATCGCCGCCAGCAGCCCGTCGTAGCGCGTCGTCGCGTCCATACCGTCGCTGTGGACGCCCGGATAATTAAATCTAATTACCGACCGCGGCGGGCCGGAGGCACGGACGCGGCCGCCTACTTCCCCCAGAAGGGGTCGCGGTTGCGGTGGTTGTCGAGGTACATGCCCAGCGCCTCGAGTTCGTCGGTCGGAATCTCGTCGGACAGCTCCTGTTCGAGGATCTTGGCGTGTTTCTCGGGCAGTTCGGTCCACAGCTCGTCGCCTTCCTCGATCTGTCGGCCGACGGTGGGGCCGTCGATGGAGGCGGCGACCTCCTCGCCGGCGCGGGCCTCGTCGATGTCGTCGCCGGCGTCCTGCAGCGACTTGAGCTGGCCGACGCGCTCGGGCTCGTTGCCGTCCCACTTCTCGACGCGGGAGTTGCGCTTCAGCGTCCCCGACAGCACCTCGACGCCGACGACCGCGGGGTTCGACTGCCGGAAGACGTGGTCCTCGAGCACCCGGAACCGGCAGGGCCGCTGGATCTTGTCCAGCACCTGCTCCTGCTGGGCGCGCTCGATGGTCTCGACGTGCTCCTCGTAGGACTCGACCAGCTGGTAGATGACCTCGTCGACGAACAGCTCGACGCCGTCGGTCTCGGCCTCCTCGCGGGCGTCCTCGAGGACGTCGACGTTGAAGCCGAGGACGGTCTCGTGTTTCGGCTCCTCGGCGGTCGAGGCGACGGCGACGTCCCGCGGGGCGACGTCGCCGACCTCCGCGCGGACGATGGGCACCTCCGCGTCGCCGAGGGCGGCGGCGATGGCCTCCAGCGAGCCGAGCGTGTCGGCCTTGACGACGACGCCGTCCTCCTCGGTCGTCACCTCGATGTCGGCCAGCTCGGCGCGGACCTCGTCGACGACCTCCGGAAGCGGCCGGTCGCGGACGGCCCGGACGGGCGCGCCCGCCATCGCGTCGTCCAGCTCCGGGGCGGCGACCTTCACGCCGGCGGCGGCCCGGACGGAGTCGACCCGCTCGAACTCCTTTTCGGTGCGGATCTCCGCCAGCGGCCGCGGTTGCAGCAGCGCCCGCACGTCGGTGACGATGGGGTCGCCGGTGCCGCCGACCACCAGCGTATCGTCGGCCCGCAGCGTCCCGTCGTACAGCACGAGGTCCAGCGTCGTCCCGAAGCCGCGCTCCTCGGCGACCTCGAGGACGGTGCCGACGCCCGGGCCGCCGACGTCGATGGACATCTCCTCCTTGAGGTAGCTCTGGGACAGCCCCATCAGGACGGTCAGCAGGTCGGGGACGCCCTCGCCGGTTTCGGCGGAGACGGGGACGACGCCGACGTTGGCCCGGAAGTCCTGGACCCGCCAGTACATGTCCGCCGAGAAGTCGTTGTCCGAGAGGTCGCCGATGAGCTCGTAGAGCTGTTCGTTGAGCCGCGATTCGGCCCGCTCGCTCTGCCGTTCCAGCGACTGCCGGACGGGCGTGTCGGGGTTCGGGTTCCACCCCGGGACGGTGTCGATTTTGTTGGCCGCGACGATGAACGGCGTCTGGGTCCGCTTGAGGATGTCGACGGCCTCCAGCGTCTGCGGCTGGAAACCGTCGTTGACGTCGACGACGAGGATCGCGATGTCGGCCAGGGCGCCGCCGCGGGACCGCAGCGTCGAGAAGGAGTGGTGGCCGGGCGTGTCGATGAACAGCAGGCCGGGCAGATCGAAGTCGTCGGGGTCGACGAGCCCCCCCGCGATGTCGGAGATGGTGTCCAGCGGCACCGCCGTCGCGCCGATGTGCTGGGTGATGGCGCCGGACTCGCCGGCCGTCACCGCCGAGCCGCGGACCTCGTCCAGCAGGCTCGTCTTCCCGTGGTCGACGTGGCCCAGCACGGCGACGATCGGCGTCCGTAGCGAGGCTGTGTCCCCGGCGTCGGTCGCGTCGGCGTCAGACATAGAAACTCTCCTCTCTACCCGTCTCTGGTCCGCCGGCGCATAAAACGGTTTCATTGTCGGCTCGCCGCCGGTCTCGGCGCCTCGGCCACCCGAACGTTGATAGCAGGGGGCCTGCAACCGACGGGTATGCCAGAGATACTCGCCGAGAACCTCTCCGACAAGGAGGTAATGGGCTCGGACGGCGCCAGCCTCGGGACGCTGTACAACATCACGATGGACCTCAAGACCGGGACGCTGCGGAACCTGGTCGTCGACCCGGCCAACGCCACCGTCGACCCCGACTTCCCCCGCGACGACCACGGCCACTACCTCGTCCCCGTCGGCCGCGTGCAGGCGGTGAAGGACGCCGTCGTCGTCGACCGCTGATTCTCGATGCAGGTGCTCGACTCGTCGGCGTTCATCCACGACTTCACCACGGAGGAGTCCGTCGCGACGATTCCGCTCGTCCGGGAGGAGCTCGAGGACGAGGCCGGCTACCGGTTCGACGCCCTGGAGGGCTCCGGGATGCGGGTCCACATCCCCGACCCCGAGACCGTCGACCGCGTCGGCCGGGCGGCCGGCGAGACCGGCGACGCCGACGCGCTCTCCCGGACCGACCGCCGGCTGCTGGCGGCGGCCTTCGAACTCGACGCCACGCTCGTCACCGACGACTACGCCATGCAGAACGTCGCCGAGAGCCTCGACGTCGACGTCGACGTCATCGCCCAGGACGGCATCGACGAGCGCCGCGAGTGGCGCTTCCAGTGTCAGGGCTGCGGCCGGACCTTCGACGAGAGCCGCGACCGCTGTCGGATCTGCGGCAGCGACCTCGAGCGCAAGCGTCCGTAACCGGTCCCGGCCCTTCGGCGCCCGGCCGACTGACAAGATTAATCGGACGGCGAGCCGTACGGCCGGGAGTGAGCGTCACCGACGAGCGGAGCCGCGAGGGGACCCGAGGCGGGAGCCGCGGGTCGGCCGTCGCCGAGGCCGCTGGCGTCGGCGTCGTCGGCTTCGTCGTCGGGCTGGTGCTGGCGGAGCTCGTCGCCGCGCCGCTGGCGCCGGGGACGGCCGCCTACGCCTCGGCGAGGCTGGTCGCACAGTACGCCGGGGCGCTGGCGGTCGTCGCCTTCTGTCTCGCCGAGTTCGACTGGTCGCTGTCGCGGCTCCGGCTCCGGACGCCGACGACGCGGGACCTGCTGCTGGTCGGCGGCGGCCTCCTCGTGCTGTTCGGCGCCCTCGAGGCGACGAGTTCCGTGCTCGAACTGGCGGGCCTGTCCCTCGGCGAACACTCGATTCTGCGGCGGGCCAAGGACAACCCGGCGATACTGCTGCCGCTCATCCCGCTGTCGATCCTCGTCACCGGCCCCGCCGAGGAACTGCTCTACCGCGGCGTCGTCCACACGCGGCTGGCGGCGGCGTTCGACACCGCCCCGACGGTGCTCATCGCGTCGGTCGTGTTCGCGGCGGTGCACCTGCCGGCGTACTACCTCGGCGCCGGCGGCTCCGTCGCCGCCTCCATCGCCGTCGTCTTCGTCCTCGGGGCCGTCCTCGGCGTGCTGTACGAGTACAGCGGCAACCTCGTCGTCCCCGCCGTCGCCCACGGCGTCTACAACGCCGTCACCTTCGCCGTCAGCTACCTCGAGGTCACGGGCGGCCTCTAGTCGACCCGGAGCGTCGTCTTCTCGGTGGCGGCCGCCGCCTCCTCGGTATCGTCGCCGAGCAGCCCGCGGGCGGCCCGCTTGCCCCACTCGACGGCCGGCTGCGTGAACGTCGGAACCCCCAGCAGCTCGCCCGCGAGCACGCAGGCGGCCTCGACGTCGTACAGCAGCCGGCCGACGGACTCCGCGTCGAGCCGGTCGACCTCCAGGCGGACGTTCGGCACCCCGGAGACGGCCAGCGACGCCTCCGTCGCCTCGAACTCCGCGTCGATGAGCCCGCCGAGCGACGAGCCGCCGAGATACGACAGGTCCTCGACGTCCGGCTCCGGGATGGCGCGGTCGGGCCGCTCGCGGGGTCGCAGCAGCGTGACGAGCTTGTCCCGCCGGCCGGCGCGGTAGAGCTGCAGCTGGGAGTGCTGGTCGGTCGCCCCCAGCGCCCGCGCCGGGGTCTGCCCGAGGCCGTCCTTGCCGAGGCTCTCGGCCCACAGCTGGGCGAACCACTCGGCGAACGGCTCCAGCGCCTCCGCGTACGGGATGACCGCGTTCGTCGTCGCGCCGCGCTGCTCGAGGGCGTAGGCGACGGCGCCGTAGGCGTAGGCCGGGCAGTCGAACAGCGACGGCGAAAGCGCCGCCCGGCCGTCGGCGCCGCCCGACAGCACCCCCTCGACGTCGCCGCCCAGCGCCGCCGCCGGCAGCAGCCCGACGGCCGACAGCGCCGAGAACCGCCCCGGCACCCCCTCGGGCACCCGGCAGGTCGGCAGGTCGTGCGCCGCGGCGAGGTCGGCGAGCGGGCCCGCGTCGCCGGTCGTCACCACCGTCCGCTCGGTCCAGTCGACGCCCGCCGACGCCATGGCCTCGCGGACGACCAGGAAGTTCGCCAGCGTCTCGGCGGTCGTCCCCGACCGGGAGACGACGTTGAGGAGCGTCCGCTCCAGCGGCAGCGTCTCCAGCAGCCGCGCCGTCTCGGCGGGGTCGACGTTGTCGAGGGTGTGGTGGCCCTCCAGCCCGAGGGCGGCGGTGACCGTCTCGGCGCCCAGCGCCGACCCGCCGATGCCGACCGTCAGCACCGCCTCGGGGTCGAAGCCGGCGACGGCCTCTCGGATCGCCCCGGGGTCGGCGTCGGCCGGCAGCGCGAGGCTCGCGTAGCCGAACTCCCGGTCGTCGATGCCCCGCTCGATGCGGTCGTGGACCCGCCGCACCCGGTCGTCGAGCCGCTCGAGGGACTCCTCCGAGACGCCCGGCTCCGCCTCCGTCGCCAGCGCGTTGCCGATGTCAGCGTCCATGCGACCACCGCCGTGCCGCTGGAGTAAGGCCCTGGCGATGTCCGGCACGTGGGGCGAAACCGAGGCTCCGGGACCCGGCGACCGAACCGTAGCGCCCCTCAGCCGTCGGCGAACTCGACGCCGGTCATCTCGAACCGTGCGCCGCCGTCGTCCCCGTCGGTGACGGCGACGTTCCACCCGTGGGCGTCGGCGATCTCCTCGACGATCATGAGTCCGACCCCGGTGCCCTCCCGGGAGGTGGAGTAGCCACCCTCGAAGACCCGGCCGCGTTCGGCCTCCGGGATGCCGGAGCCGTCGTCCTCGACGTAGAGCACGTCGCCGTCGACCCCGACCGTGACCGTCACGGGGGCGTCGTTGTGCTCGACCGCGTTCCGGAA
>JAHENN010000050.1 GCA_018609665.1 Haloarculaceae archaeon
CGTCGGCGCGGCGCTCGGCGCTCGGGGAGCGGCCCCGCCGCACGGCTTCGCCGCCGGCGTCGTCGCCGCCGTCGGCGCGCTCCCGGTCGTGGCGTCGGTCGCGGCCGGCCCCGCGGTCGTGCGGTCGACCGCGCTGTACCTGCCGGTCCTGCTGGGCGTCGTCGGCGCCGCCGGCGGTGCAGCCGTCGTCGCGGCTCGTTCGGACGGCGCGTCGGCCGAACGGTAACCCTTTTCTCCCGCGCAACAGAACTACCGCGGCATGGCAGACGAGCTCAAGAAGGGCCTGGAGGGCGTCCTCGTCGCCGAGTCGTCGCTCAGCTACATCGACGGCGACGAGGGGCGACTGTGCTACCGGGGGTACGACATCGACGACCTCGCGGCGAACGCGTCGTTCGAGGAGGTACTCTACCTGCTGTGGCACGGCGAACTGCCGGACGCGGCGGAGCTCGAGGCCTTCGAGTCGGCGATGGCCGACGAGCGCCGGCTCGACGACTGCGTCCACCGGCTCGTCAGGGACCTCGCGGAGGCCGGCGAGGAGCCGATGGCCGCCTTCCGGAGCGTCGTCTCGGCGCTGTCGGGGTACGACCCCGACGCCGGCGCCGACGCCGACGACGAGGCCGCCAACGTCCGGAAGGGCCGCCGCATCACCGCCAAGATGCCGACCGCGCTGGCGGCGTTCACCCGCATCCGCGACGGCAACGACCCCGTCGCTCCCCGCGAGGACCTCGGTCACGCCGCCAACTTCCTCTACATGCTCAACGGCGAGGTGCCCGACGAGGTGCTGGCGGAGACGTTCGACACCGCGTTGGTGCTGCACGCCGACCACGGGCTCAACGCCTCGACGTTCTCCGCGACGGTCACCGCCTCGACGCTGGCCGATCTCCACTCCGCCGTCACCGCGGCCGTCGGCACCCTCTCCGGCAGCCTCCACGGCGGCGCCAACCAGGACGTCATGGAGATGCTGAAGGAGGTCGACGACTCCGGGAAGGACGCCCTCGAGTGGGTCCAGGACGCCCTCGCGTCGGACCGCCGCGTGCCGGGCTTCGGCCACCGCGTCTACAACGTCAAGGACCCCCGGGCGAAGATCCTCGGCGAGCGGTCGAAGGCCCTCGGCGAGGCCGGCGAGATGAAGTGGTACGAGTACTCGACGACCATCGAGGAGTTCCTCGCCGAGGAGAAGGGCCTGGCGCCGAACGTGGACTTCTACTCGGCGTCGACGTACTACCAGATGGACATTCCGGTCGACATCTACACGCCCATCTTCGCGATGAGCCGGGCCGGCGGCTGGGTCGCCCACGTCCTCGAGCAGTACGACGACAACCGGCTCATCCGGCCCCGCTCGCGGTACGTCGGCCCGACGGACCGCTCGGTGCCGCCGCTCGAGGAGCGGTAGGCAGTCGGCCGCCGTTCCGCGCCGCTTTTTACCGACGGCCGCCAGCGGCCGGTATGGCCGACCAGGAACTCATCGACGCGCTCCGGGACGCCGAGGCGGTCCGATTCGGCGAGTTCGAACTCTCGCACGGCGGCACCTCCGAGTACTACGTCGACAAGTACGTCTTCGAGACGGACCCGGGCTGTCTGGCGCAGATTGCGGCGGCCTTCGGCGACCGCCTCGGGGACGCCCCGCGGCTCGCCGGCGTCGCCCTCGGGGCCGTCCCGCTCGTCGCCGCGGCCGCCGTCGAGACCGGCCGTCCGTACGTCATCGTCCGGAAGCAGACCAAGGAGTACGGCACCGGCAACCGCATCGAGGGCGACCTCGAGGGCGGCGAGGAGGTCGTCGTCCTCGAGGACATCGCCACCACCGGTCGGAGCGCCCTCGACGCCGTCGAGGCGCTGCGGGAGGCCGGCGCCGTCGTCGACCGTGTGCTCGTCGTCGTCGACCGCGAGGAGGGCGCCCGCGAGCTGCTGGCCGACCACGACGTCGCCCTCGAGTCGCTGGTGACCGCCTCCGAACTGCTGGCCGACCGGGCGTGACCCGGGCTGGCTGTCCACCCTTGTGCGTATCTCCCCGGCTCCGCGTATCGAAGTGCTCATCAACGTGTGGGGTCCGGGGTAACGCATGGATCGTTCGGAGAAGGCCGCCCTCCAGCTGCGGGCCGTCGACGTGCTGCGGGCGCTGAAGCGGACGCGCACCTACGAGGAACTGGCCGCCGAGACGGGGCTGCCGGCCGGCGACCTCAACCGGTACGTCAACGGGCACGTCCTGCCGAGCGAGGCCCGCGCCAGGGCGGTCGTCGAGGAGGTCGGCGCCGACCTGCTGGAGACGGAGCTGAACGCCCGCATCAGCGTCGACGAGGAGGGGTACGTCGACAACTCGCGGGTGGTGTTCGACCGGTCGCTGCTGTCGCTGGTGCCGCCGGTCGCCGCCGAGCAGCTCGGCGTCGACGCGCCCGATGCGGTGCTGACGGCGGCGACGGATGGCATCACGCTGGCAGCCGCCGCCGCGGAGTACTTCGGAGCGCGCTGCGTCTACGCCAAGAAGTCACGGGAGACGGCCGTCGAGGAGTTCATCGAGGCCCGCCGGCGGCTGTCGTCCGGCATCGAGATCGACTACTACCTGCCGGCCGACGCCGTCGACGCCGGCGAGTCGGTGCTCGTCGTCGACGACCTCGTCCGGTCCGGCGAGACGCAGGCGCTTCTGACCGACATCGCGCGGTCGGCCGACGCGGAGGTGACCGGCGTCTTCGCGCTCATCGCCGTCGGCGACGAGGGCATCGAGCGCGCCCGCGAGCACGCCGACGCGCCGGTCGGCGCGCTCGTCCGTCGAGAGACCGGCGGCGACGGCAAACACTAAGTCGCCGTCACGTGGTATGAGAGTAATGGGTGCCGCCGACTCGCTCGCCGAGTTCTTCGCGTTCGACGAGCACGACACCGACCTCGGAACGGAGACGACGGCCGGCGCGACGACCTTCCTGGCGATGGCGTACATCATCGTCGTCAACCCGAACATCTTGGCGCCGGCCATCGTCGGCGGCTTCCCGGAGGACGGCCAGGTGCCGGCGACGGAGATCGCCGGCGAGACGTACGACTTCTTCCAGGTCGTCGAGATGCTCACCGTCGTCACGATTCTGGCGTCGGTGGCCGCCATCCTCGTGATGGCGCTGTACGCCAACCGGCCGTTCGGGCTGGCGCCCGGCCTGGGGCTGAACGCCTTCTTCGCGTTCACGGTGGTGCTGGGGCTGGGCGTCCCGTGGCAGGTGGCGCTGGCGGCCGTCTTCGTCGAGGGGGTCGTCTTCGTCGCGCTGACGGCCGTCGGCGCCCGGGAGTACGTCATCCGGCTGTTCCCCGAGCCGGTGAAGTTCGCCGTCGGCGCCGGTATCGGCGTCTTCCTGCTGTTCCTCGGCCTCCAGGAGATGCAGGTCGTCGTCGCCGACGACGCGACGCTCGTGACGCTCGGGAACGTCCTCCGGAGTCCGGTCGCGGCGCTGTCGCTGCTCGGACTCGCCGGCACGCTCGTGCTGTACGCCCGCGGCGTCCGGGGGTCCATCGTCGTCGGCATCCTCGGGACGGCGGCAGCGGGGTACGCGCTGACGCTGGCCGGCGTCGTCGAGGGGGGCGTCCTCGACGCCAACGGCACCGTCGAGCAGGTCGCAAGCGACGGCGCCGGATCGCTGCTTTTCGGCGTCCAGTACGACTTCACGCCGCTGGTCGTCGGCTTCGTCGACGGCCTCGGGATGATACTCGAGGACCCGCTCGTCTTCGCGCTGATCGTGTTCACGTTCTTCTTCGTGGACTTCTTCGACACCGCCGGCACGCTCATCGGGGTCTCCCAGCGGGCGGGCTTCCTCGACGAGAACGGCGACCTGCCGGACATGAACGAGCCGCTGATGGCCGACGCCGTCGGCACCACCGTCGGGGCGATGATGGGCACCTCGACGGTGACGACCTACATCGAGTCGGCGACGGGCGTCGAGGAGGGGGGCCGCACCGGCTTCACAGCCCTGGTCGTCGGGCTGCTGTTCGCGCTGTCGCTGCTCGTCGTCCCGCTCGTGCGGGCCATCCCGACGTACGCGACCTACATCGCCCTGGTCGTCGTCGGCATCATCATGCTGCAGGGCGTCGCCGACATCGACTGGGCGGACCCGGCGTGGGCCATCTCGGGCGGGCTCACCATCACCGTCATGCCGCTGACGGCGTCCATCGCCAACGGGCTGGCGGCCGGCATCATGAGCTACCCCG
Organism: Haloarculaceae archaeon; assembly: GCA_018609665.1. Classification (GTDB taxonomy): domain Archaea; phylum Halobacteriota; class Halobacteria; order Halobacteriales; family Haloarculaceae; genus Natronomonas. The sequence goes on from JAHENN010000050.1 coordinate 4,180, forward strand.
TCGTCAAGGCCGCCGTCGGCGAGCGGGGTGACGTCTCGCCCGGTCAGTGGGCGCTGGCGACCGTCTTCGTCGTCTACTTCGCCGTCTTCTTCGCGGCCGACGCCGGGCTGTTCGGCTTCTGAGCCGGCGCCGAACTAGCCGGGGTCCGACCGGAATCGTAACGCCTTCGGGCTGGTCGGTCCGCGTGTCGAGCATGGACGTCCCACGCCTCCGTCGCCGTCGGGTCGCTCGGCTGGCGGCGGCGGCCGTCGTCGTCGCCCTCCTCGCGCCGGCCGCCTACGCCGCCGTCTCCCCCGGCAGCGCCGACCTCGGGCCCGGGACGGTCGAGCAGCCGGCCGGCGAGCGGACCTACGTCAGCGTCCAAGGCTTTCACTTCGCCGGCTACGGGCAGTCGAAGAAGCCCGCCCGACTCGTCGCGGCCGACGGCGACGCCGAGCCGGTCTGGCGGTTCGACGGCGACGCCGTCGGGGCCGTCTGGTTCTACGACATAACGCCGCTCGAGAACGGCACCGTCTTCGTCACCTCGACGTACCCCGACGGGACCGTCACCTTCGAGTACGACCCCGAGACCGACGAGGTCCTCGAGCGCCACGACATCCCCGGCGCCATCGACACCCACAGCGTCTACCCCCTCGACGAGGACCGGTTGCTCGTCGCGAACATGCGCGAGACCGACGACGGCGTCAGCGACGACCGCCTCTACGTCCGGAACACCGCGACCGGCGAGACCGAGTGGGAGTGGTACTTCCGGGAGCACTACCCGGCCGACACCGACGGCGGCGTCGACGGCGACTGGACCCACGTCAACGACGCCGAACCGGTCGGCGACGGCGACCGGTACGTGCTGGCGTCGCCGCGGAACTTCGACCAGGTCGTCGTCGTCGACCGCCGGACCGACGAAATCGTGATGCGGCTCGGCGAGGACGGCGACCACGCGACGCTCGACGAACAGCACAACCCCGACTACCTCGAGCGGGCGGACGGCACGCCGGTGGTCCTGGTGGCCGACAGCGAGAACGACCGGGTCGTCGAGTACGAGCGGGACTGCGGCGACGCCGACCCCCGGCTCGGCGCGGGGACGCCGCCGGCCGACTGCGAGTGGAACCTCGTGTGGGCCGTCGACGGCTTCAACTGGCCCCGGGACGCCGACCGGCTGCCGAACGGCAACACGCTGGTGACGGACACGCTGAACCACCGCGTCGTCGAGGTGACGCCCCGGGGAGAGGTCGTCTGGGAGTTCTACGCCCCCTGGGCGCCGTACGACGCCGAGCGAGGCGCGCCGGGCAGCAACGGTCCGACGATGGCCGACCGCGGGACCGGCGGCGAGTTCACCGTCGCCGGCGGCGCCGACGACTCGCCGGCCTCGCGGTACCGCGTCGCCGACGCCATCGCGGCGGCCGGCGCCGACGAGCTGGCGTCGACGTACGGCCACGTCGAGCCGTGGTTCCGGCCGGCCTGGATGGGATCGTGGACGTTCCTCGCGGCCGTCCTCGGGGTACTCGTGGCGCTGACCTGGGGCGTCGCCGAGGCCGTCGGCCGCCGCGACCGGCTGGCGGCCGCCCTCGGCCGCGGCCGCTGACCGGTCTGGTCGCCCCCGGGCATACGACCGCCGCCCTCTTTATGCCGGCGACGCTACACCCGACGATGGCATCCATTACGCTGTACGAGTTGCCCGGCTGTCCGTACTGTGCGAAGGTGATCGACAAGCTGGAGGAACTCGACCTCGATTACGACAGCATCGAGGTGCCGAATTCCCACGACCAGCGCGACGAGGTCAAGGAGGTCAGCGGCCAGACCGGCGTGCCGGTCATCATCGACGAGGAACACGGCGTCGACGGCATGAACGAGTCCGACGACATCGTCGAGTACCTCGAGGAGACGTACGCGGCCGAGGCCTGACCGCGGCGCCCGCGGTCGTCGAGCTCTTCTATCGCTGCCGGGTCCGGCTCCGTGGGGACCGAGGCGGGCGTTCGCGCGCCCGGTGATTCGACGGCGCGTCGTCAGGTCTCGCGCCACCTGTGGCCGCACTCGACGCAGGTGAACAGCCGGACCTCGTAGGAGCCGCCCGGCTTCGGCATCATCTCGTAGTCGGCCCGCTCGCTGTCGCAGCCCTCCGCCGGGCAGGGCTCCTGCATCGTCTCGGTGGCATCCTGCGTCGCGTCGGCCACGTCGGGCGCCCCGTCGTCGCGCTGTCCGTCCTCGACCGCCATCGCCGCCTCCGCACCCGAGTCCCGCGAGGCCTCGTTCTCACAGGAGCGACACACCCAGGTGTCGCCCTCCGTGTGCATCATCGATCCGCACTCGTCGCAGAATCGCATCGTACCCGAACCCACGCTCGCGACAAATATAGGTTTCAGTTCTGTCACGGTCCGGAACGGGCGATTCGCGACGGTCGGACTGCTTGCTATGTGGGTGGTTCGGCTGTTTTTTTGAAACGAATCCTCGACCACCTCGAGAGCGCTCGCCCGGCTCCGGTCGCGTGGCTCACGGCTCCCTGCGGTCGCCGTTCGCCAGTCCGATGCCCCTCGCTCCGCTCGGGGCCTCGCAACGGCTCGCTGCGCGCGCTCGCGTCGCTCGCGTGCCTGTTCCGGACGACTCCCTGCGGTCGTCGTCCGGCGTTCGCCTCACTTCGTTCGGCTCACCGTCGCCGGGGCACTGCCGAGCGCCGCTCGCCCTTTCAGTCCACCAGGGACAGCCCGCCGGAAAGCCGGCTCCTGGCGGACTGAAAGGGCGAGGCCGGGTCCGGGAAGCACGGCGACGAAAGCACCGCAGCGAAGCGAGGAGCGCAGCGAGCCGCGCGACCGGAGCCGGCCGAGGGCTTTCGAGGTGTCAATGTCGAGTCGATAGCCGTCACCGCGAACCACTCCATACACTCCCTACACCGACCGACTCGGGATAGCGGAAGGCAGGGTTGACTGGTGGGTCTACGACGCCGAGACGGAGAGCCGACCGCTTTTCCCCGAGCGCCCCCTGGCCGGAGCCGTGCGGGAGTACGCCTTCGAGCTCGCGGTCTGTGCCGCCGTCGAGGCCGACAGCGACGGCATCGTCGCCCGCCAGCTGGGCTCTCACTCCCGCGTCGTCGACGTCGTCGAGGTCCGGCCGGGGTCGGCGTTCGACGAGCGGGTCGCCCTCGCCGCCGAGACCGTCCCGCCGGCCGTCGTCGAGGGCGACGTCGGCGTCGGCCGGGCGCGGCACTGGCGGGAGGCCGTCGACCTGCCGCCCGAGCGGGCCCGGTCGGTCGTCGACCGCGCCGTCGAGGCCGGCTTCCTCGAGGTCGAGCGGCGCGACGGCCGCCGGTACGTCCGGCAGACGACGCGGTACCCCGACTGGTTCGACGGCCTCCGGGCCTTCGAGAACAAGCCCGACCTCGGCCGGCCCGGCGACCTCCGGCTCCAGCTGCGGAAGGACGTCTCCCTCGGGCTGTTCGACGAGGTGGTGCTGGCCACGGCGTCGTACGTCACCGGCGCCCACCTCAACCGCATCCCCGAGGAGGTGGGAGTGTGGCGGTTCGACCCGGAGACGGGCGACGCCGAGGTCGTCCGGGAGGCGGCGTCGCTGCCGACCGACGAGCCCGGGCTGGCGGTGCTGGACGAGCGCCCGGCCCGGGTCGACGTCGAGCCGGTCGACGCCGACGAGAAGGCGCGGCTGCGGCGCCGGGTCGCCGAGCGGGCCTACGGCAAGGGGTGGCGGCCCGAATCGCTGCCGGCCTGCGAGCAGGCGGCGGCGCAGGGTCCATCGTTCCGGCCCGACGACGCGCTGCCGTACTGCGGGTGGAAGGGGCGGTTCGTCGACCCGGCCCGGGAGTGC
>JAHENN010000051.1 GCA_018609665.1 Haloarculaceae archaeon
CGCCCCGCCCGCTGGCGACCTCGGCAGCCCCGAGCGGGTCCTCGCGGGCACGGGCCGCGAGCGCGTCGTCGTGGAACGCGACGGCGTCGGCGAACCGCCCGGCAGCGACGAGGAAGGCGGCGGCGTCGTCCTCGTAGGCCCGCTCGAAGCCGGCGGCACGCGTCGAGACGGCCTCGACGTCCCGCTCCTCGAGAGCCGCGACGACGGTCGCCCGACACGGCGCCGACGTCGCCAGACGGCCCTCGCCCGGGCAGTCGTCGCTGTCGACGCGCAGACGGTCGCGTTCGAAGGCCGTCTCGCGCCGGCAGTCGTCGTCCGACGAGAGCAGGCGTCCGAACACGGGCCGTCTGGTCGCGGCTTCCCTAATCAACCCTGGCCCGACGGGCCCGGCGGACCCGGACGACCGGGCCGTCGTCGGTCCGGACGAGCGCGAGCCGCAGTCTGGTCCGGTCGGCGAGGACGAGCGGCGCCGGGGTCCGGAGCCGTGCCGCCGGGTCGGCGCTCCGGTTGTCGCCGGTCGCCGGCACCCACGCCAGCCGGCCGTCGGCGACGACGATCCGGCCGCCGTCGGTGAGCGTCGGCGCCGGCGGAGCGACGACGACCGTCGCCGTCGCCGGCGTCGCCGACGGCACGACGGGGTCGTTCTCGGCGGCGAGACGGTCGGCGACCCGGGCGAGGTCCTCGAGTTCGTCCGTCGCCACGGCGGCGTTGCGGTCCCGTTCGGCCCGCTCGGCGGCCGGGAGGCTCGCCCCGAGCAGCGCGACCGACAGCGCCACCGCCAGGACGACCCGGATCACCGCTCATCCCCACCGGAAGATCCCGTCGACGTCCACCGCCGAGTCCGCGTCTCCGTCCCCGCTGGTCTCCGACTCGGCGTCGTCGGAGGGCCCGGCCGACCGCTGCGACGAGGAGCCCGTGCGCGTGACGCCGACGTTCCGCTCGACGGCCTCGGCCTTCCGCAGCGCGCGGTCGGCCCGGCGCTCGACGTCCTCGTTGACCGCGCGCACCTCGCCGACGTAGCCGCGGATTGCCTGGACGGCCGCCTCCAGTTCGGCGACCCGCGTCTCGAGGTCGTCGAGCCGGTCGGCCCGCTCCAGCGGCTCCTCCTCCGAGAGCGCCCGCTCGACGGCGTCGAGCCGGCGCGACAGCGAATCCCGGTCGTGGTCGTTCGGCGGCATGCGACGGTCTGGTCGCGCTCTCGCATATGAACCCCCGGGCGGGTCCGAGCGGTCGACGCGTCGGACCCAGGTCTTGTGCAGGAGGCCGGCGGTCCTGCCGGCGCTCGTCGCCGTCCCGCTCGTCGGTACGAACGCCGCCGTCCTCGCGCCGGCGGTGCTGCCGCCCCTGCTGGTTGGCGCCGGCGTCGCCGGCCAGCAGGTCGTCGACCGGTAACACCTCCGGGCCTGCGGCGCTGGCCGCTACCAGCGAGGTTAGACCGCTGGCGGCCGTACCGACCGACGCCATGGTTTCGACCGGCGAGACGGCACCGACGTTCGGCGCGACGTACGGGGGCAGCGACCACGAGACGTTCGACCTCGAGGAGCACCTCGGCGACGGGCCGGTCGTCCTGGCGTTCTTCCCGGGGGCGTTCACGCCGCCGTGCAGCAACGAGATGGTCGCCATCCAGGACCACATCGGCGAGTTCGAGGACGCCAGCGCGACCGTCCTCGGCGTCAGCGCCGACTCGGCGTTCACGCTCGAGGCCTTCGCCGAGGAGTACGGCCTCGAGTTCGACCTCGTCTCCGACATGGGCGGCGCGGCCATCGACGCCTACGACCTGACCATCGACATCCCCGAACTCGGCCTGCACGGCATCGCCAACCGGGCAGTGTTCGTGCTCGACGAGGACGGCACCGTCACCTACGAGTGGGTCGCCGAGGACCCGACCAACGAGCCGGACTACGAGGAACTCGTCGCGGCCGCCGAAGCGGCCGCCTGAGGCGCGTCGACGGCGATAGAGATCGGACAATTTTTGCGCACCCTCGACCGAGAGGGTCCGCAGTCTGGCCGGGTCAGACGGGCAACGACAGGATGCCGGCGCTCTCCTGGGCCATGTTGCCGAACAGCAGTAGCGCCAGCAGAACCGAGTTGTGGGTGCTGTGCAGCAGCCACGGAACGACGAGGTTGCCCGTGTACTCGTAGACGACGCCCAAAACGAGTCCGGGGACGAACAGGAGGGCGACGGTGACCGCGACGGCGCCGGGGCTGCCGACCAGCGCGATGACGTGGACGGACGCGAAGATGCCGCCGGCGACGGCGACTGCCGGCACGGCGGAGAACCGCTCCCGGAGGCGGTTCTGGACGACGCCGCGGAAGAGGAACTCCTCGGCGGGGCCGACGACGAGGAACATCACGACGATGCCGGCCGGGATCAGCTCCGGGTTGCTGGCGAAGGCCGCGGCGCCCTCGTTCTCCGCCGGTTCCGGCAGGAACCGCACCACGATGCCCACGACGAGCAGAAGCATGCCGATGATGCCGGCGTAGCCGGCGACGACGACGCCGACCTCGCGGAGCGTCGGGAGCCGGAGGCCGAGGTACGAGCGGAGCCGGCGCCAGCCGAACCCGCGGGAGCGAAGGTAGGCGGTTCCGAGCCCGATGAACCCGACGTACTGGCCGGCTGCGAGGGAGACGAGCGACAGCGCTCCGAAGGAGAGTCCGGCCACGCGGCCGACGAGTCCGACGACGGCGGTGACGAGGCCGAGGAGGAGGATGCCGCCGACGCCGAGGCCGACGGCGGCACCGACCGCCCGGAGCGGAGACTCCTCGGCGTTCGCAGCCGGTGTCTCCGGTCCCGGCAGCCGGGACGGTGACTCGTCGGCCCTGCGCACCGCCCGGTCGACGTCCTCGAAGCGAGAGGAATCCCGTCGCATCGGGTCCCGGTCGGAAGAATCGTCCATGCCTTCGGTTGGGGTCGGACGCCTAAATACGACACGAGAGCGGCCGTTGCCCGCGCGGACCGTCGGGGTCGTTGTGCCGCGATCCAGGCTGGCAGTTCGGGGATGTCGCACTCCGAGTGGTCGTGGCACGTAGCGTGCACGCCGGAGGCCGGGTTCCGGCGTCGGAACTCCGGGAGAACGGAACCGGACAGACCGCTACGCCAGGCTGGCGCCGTCGAACTCGGCGCGGTCGATCTCCAGCTCCAGCAGGTCGAGGATGGTCGGGGCGATGTCGTAGAGGTCGGCGTCGCCGATGCGGGTGCTCTCGTCGTCGACGAACAGACAGGCGTTGTCGAAGCTGTGCATCCCGTTCTGCGGCCCGACGTCGAAGACCTCGTCGCCGCCTTTGAACCCCGACTTCAGGTCGAAGCCGTGGCTCGGAATAACGACGAGGTCCGGCGCGATGTCGGCATGGTCGCCCCGAAACGCCTCCTCCTTGGTAACAACCCGTTCGGCGACGGGCCGGCCGTCGGGGCCCTCCATTGCCTCGAGGTCGGCCTTCAGCTCGTCGCGGACCGCCTCGTAATCCTCCTGCGGGACCGTCCCCCGCGGCTCGCGGTCCTCCAGGTTGATGTAGAACCGACCGGGAATCAGCGAGTACGCCCGCGTGTCGGAACTGATGTCGGCGAGACTGTCGTGGTCGTCGTCCTCGTAGGAGAGCCAGCCGTTCTGCTCGAGCCAGATGTTGCACTTGACCCTGTGCTCGAGCGTGGTGAAGCCGTGGTCGGAGGCGACGATCATCGTCGTCTCCTCGTCCAGCATGTCCCGGAGCTCGCCCAGGTAGTGGTCGACCTTCGCGTAGAACTCGAGGAACTCCTCGCAGTACTCGCCGTTCTGGGTGTAGTGTTCGAACAGGAAGTGGTTGACCCGGTCGGTGGTCATGAAGACGCCGAAGAAGAGGTCCCAGTCGTCCTGCTGGATGTAGTGTTTGAACGCCTCGAAGCGGGCGTCCAGCGTCTCGTGGGCGTCCTCGATGAACTCCCGTTTGTCGTCGTCGTGGCCGAGCTTGGCGTTGACGTCGATGCGGTACTCCAGATCCTCCAGCGTCTCCAGGAGGTCGTCGGGGTAGGCAGCCTTGTCGAGGCCCGGCGAGAGGAAGCCGCTGACCATCCGCTGGATTTCGCGGTCCGGCGGGAATGTCACGGGGACGTTCATGACGGTCGCCTCGCGGCCGGCGTCGTCGACGCGGTCCCACAGCCGCGTCGCCTGGACGTCCGACCCCATCGGAAAGTACGTGTCGTAGCTGTCGACCTCGCGGTCCTGGAAGCCGTAGACGCCCGTCTCTCCCGGGTTGACGCCGGTCGTCAGCGCCGGCCAGCAGGCCGACGACTCCGGCGGCACGATGGAGTCGATGGCGCCGCCGGCGCCGGCCGTCCCGACCGCGTTGAGCGTCTCGAAGGTGTCCGGGTTCTCCGCGATAAGGCTGTACGGCACGCCGTCGATACCGAAGAAGGCGACTCGCGGCCCATCGCCGCCGCGGAGCCGGTCGAACAGTCCCATACCGGCCGATGGGGCAGGCGCCTACAAGAACTTTCGTTTCTCCCGCCAAACGGGACGGCACTCGTCGAAACCGGCAATCCGGGGCGGCGACCTGCCGGCGGTCTCGGCTCCCGGGTGACCGCTCGCCGGCCGCCACGTCGGACGGCCGGGGTCATCGTCCGTCGTTCTCGGGCCGGGCAGCACGCCGTCGGCCGCGGCACGGCAGCCGATCAGGGCGGGCCGTCGAACTCGTCGGGCGCGAGCGGGTCGGCGTCCGGTACGCCGTCGCTCCGGGCGCGCTCGACGGCCTCGCGGGCCTCTCGCATCAGCCGGGCGTGGGTGTCGACGACCGGGTCGTCGCCGGGACGCAGCCGCGTGTAGTCGCCGTCGGCGTCCATCTCCCAGGCGCGGCGGTTGTCCTGGAGGTTCAGCCGCAGTATCGCGCGCAGCCGCTCCCGAAGC
>JAHENN010000052.1 GCA_018609665.1 Haloarculaceae archaeon
CCTCCACGGGCGGCCGGTGGCTGGCGCTTTCCGGCCGGGTCGGCGACGTCCCGCAGGTCGGCTCTGGCTTCTACTGTGCGCCGGCCGGCGGCGCCTCCGCGACCGGCGCCGGCGAGGACATCGCCCGGACGACCCTCTCGCGGCGGGCGGTCGACCGCCTCGCCGACGGCGCCGACGCACAGACGGCCGCCGACGCCGCAATCGAGGCCTTCGGCGACGTCGTCGAGGGGTCGGCCGGGGTCGTCCTCATTACGCCCGACGGCGACGCCGGCGCGGCGTACAACAGCGAGGCGATGCAGACGGCCGTCGCCGGCGACCGCTGACTCAGAACGACGGCTCGTCGCCGGGGTGCCGGAGGTCGATCTCGCCGGCGTGGACCGTCTCGGCGGCCGCGAGCCCGTGGAGTCGGTCGGCGATCTCCTCGGGGTCCATCCACCGCTCGTGGTCCGGATACGCCGACCGCAGCGACGGCTTGTCGATCCAGCCGTCGACGACCACGTGGACGGTCTGGACGCCGGCCGCGCCGAGTTCGGGGTCGGCGTTCATCGACCGCGCCAGCCCCCGGAGGGCGTGTCTGGCCGTCGCCGCCGGGGGCGACGACGACGGGGCCACCGACGCCGCCGAGTTCGTGAGGAGGATCGTCCCGCCGTCGCCGCGGCGCATGTCGGCGGCGGCGGCCCTCGCACAGCGGAAGCTCCCGAGCACGCGCGTCTCCCAGGCCGCCGCCAGGTCCGCCTCCTCGGTTTCGAGGAGCCCGTCGCCGTCCGGGTCGGCGAAGGCCGTCACCGCGAGCGCGTCGACCGGGCCGAACCGCTCGCGGACGGTCTCGAAGCCGTCGGCGACCGCCTCGGCGTCGGTCACGTCCGTCGGCACCGCCGCCGCCGTCCCCGGGGTCGCGGCGTCGATATCGTCGGCCAGTTCCTCGAGATACGCCGTCGAGCGGGCGAACAGCCCGACCGCGGCGCCGCCCTCGGCGAACCGGCGGGCGACGGCCGAGCCGAGGCCCGGGCCGACGCCCGCGACGACAGCCGTGTCCGTCATGTGGCCGCCTTCGGCGGCGCCGGAATAACGGTTGCGCGGGTCGGCGCCGCCGCGCCCGAACCGCTATCCGTCGGCGGGCCCACGTCGGGTCGTGACGACCGTCAGCGAGACCTACATCGAGAACCGCCAGCGCGTCCAGCCGACCGACACGAACAACCACGGCTCCGCCCACGGCGGCATCGTCGTCAAGTGGATGGACGAGGTCGGCGCGATGTCGGCGATGCGGCACGCCGGCGAGACCTGCGTGACCGCCCGCATCGACGGGCTGAACTTCGAGCGGCCGGTCCCGCAGGGCGACACCTGCGTCGTCGAGTCCTACGCCTACGAGGCGGGCCGGACGAGCGTCGAGGTCCGCATCCGTGCCTTCCGGGAGGCGCCCCGGACCGGCGAGCGCGAGCAGACCACCGACGCCTACTTCACCTTCGTCGCCGTCGACGAGTCCGGCTCGCCCGTCGCGGTGCCGGAGCTGACCGTCGCCGACGACCGCTGCGGGCGACTGCGGCGGGACGCCCTCGAGAGCGCCCCCTCGGAGTGACGGCTCAGAGGGTCGCGACGGCCTCGAGGGCGACGTCGATCGTCCGGGCGACGTTGTCCTTCGCCTTCGGCGGCAGCTCCTCGTCGTCGGTCTCGCCCTTCTGGGTGCCCTCGACGAGGTTGCCGTCGACGGTGCAGACGGCGCCCGCCGCGAGTCCCTTCCGGCGGGCCAGCGTGAAGATGGCGGCGGCCTCCATCTCGACGGCCAGCAGCCCCGCCTCGTTCCACTCGGTCACGTAGGCGTCGGTCTCGGCGTAGAAGGCGTCGTCCGTCGCGACGGGACCGACGTGGACCGGCGCCTCGCGGGCGGCGGCGGCGTCGACCAGCGCCGACAGCGTCTCGTGGTCCGGCACCGCCGGCACCGCGGCGTCCTCGTACCGCCGGGTCGTCCCCTCGTCCTTGGCGGCGCCGGTGGCGACGACGGTGTCGCCGATCTCGATGCCCGGCTGGAGCGCGCCGGTGGTGCCGACGCGGACGAACCGCTCGACGCCGACCGCGGCCAGCTCCTCGACGGCGATGGCCGCCGACGGCGAGCCGATGCCCGTCGAGCAGACCGTCAGCTCGCGGTCGCCGTAGACGGCGTTGACGAGCTTGTACTCGCGGTTCTCCGCGACCGTCTCGGCGTCGTCGCAGCGGTCGGCGATGCGGTCGACCCGGCCGGGGTCGCCCGGCAGCAGCGCGACGTCGTGGACGTCGCCCGCCTCGACCAGCAGGTGCGGCTGTTTGGCCATATCGACCCCTCGCGGGCGACCCCCAAAAGTCGGTCGTCCCCGCGCGGGCGACCCCCGAAGGTCAGTCGTCCCGACGGAACGGCGGCGCCGACGGAATCGCCGCCGGCTCGGGGACGCGGTGGTCGGCCTCGTCCGGGCGGTCGTCGCCGACGAACACCGTCCGGTAGCCGCGGTCGGCCGCCGGCCGGACGTCGTAGTCGACGCTGTCGCCGACCACGACGTAGTCGTCGGCGGGGACCGCGTCGGTGATGGCGTCGAAGGGCGCGTCGGCGGGCTTGAACGCCTCGACGTCGTCGGCACACACCACGCAATCGACGTGGTCGGCGAGGCCGGTCGCCGCCAGCTTCCGGCGCTGGACCGGGCCGTAGCCGTTCGTCACGACGCCGACCCGCTCCAGCGACGCCAGCAGCGACCCGATGCCGTCCGGAACGTGGGTGGCCGCGAGCTCCGCCTCGACGTAGGTCTCGGCGAACGAGTCGGGGTCGACCTCGAGGCCGGCGTCGCGGGCGGCCCGGGCCGCGCCGACGTAGGGGCTCTCCTCGAAGGCGGCGAACGTCTCGACGTAGCCGGGACCGACCGCCTCGGCGGCGTCGTCGGTCGGCTCCACGCCCGCCCGCCGGCAGGCGTCCCGGAAGATGCCCCGCCGCTCCGGGTCGTAGACCACCAGCGTCTCGTCGAGGTCGAAGAGGTAGCCGACCGTCACGCCCGGACGTACGCCGGCACCCGGATAAACGCTTTCGACGCCCGACGCCCGCGCCCTACGCCGGCAGCACTCCGGAGACGACGGCCGTCCCGGCGAGGAGGGCGACGCCGTAGACGGCCGCGGAGACGGCCCACTCCCGTCTGACCGTCTCCGGCCGCGTCTCGTAGGCGTTGCCCCCGTGACGGGGGAAGACGAGCCACGAGAAGACGCCGTACAGCAGGCAGACGACGACGGCGGCCGCCAGCAGCGCGCTGCCGGTGACGCCGGCGACGTCGAGTTCCGCGGCGGCACCGAGCGGGTCCGGGAGTCGCTCGAGGCCGATGTGTACCCCCTCGAAGACGACGCCGGCGGCCACGCCGGCGGCGAGGTGGGTCACGTCGGCGGCCGGCCGCGACACCTCGCTCGCCGGCTCCCTCGACAGGGCCGCCGCGGCCACGTACGGCGGGACGTAGCCGTAGGACTGCCGCCACATGGCGATCGTCGCGACGAGCGTCGCCGCGAGGCGGACGACGGCCGCGGCCGCCAGCCGCAGCCCCGGCGAGGGGGCGGCGGGGCCGAAGCCGTGGAGCGGGATCACGACATCACCCGCTCGACGCGCTCCCAGGAGAGGTCGGCCCGCGGGCCGCGCTCGCCGGCCGCCAGGGCGCCGCAGGCGTTGGCGACCGCC
>JAHENN010000053.1 GCA_018609665.1 Haloarculaceae archaeon
ATCGGCGGCGACGTCACGGTCGCCGGCGCGGTCGGCGGCGACGCGAACCTCTTCGCCGGGTCGATCACCCTCGCCGAGACGGCGACAATCGAGGAGGACCTCACCTACGAGGGGAGCCTCGAGGACCGCGGCGCCGCCGTCGGCGGGGCAACCCAGCGGACGCAGGAGCTGGCGCTCGTCCCGCCGGCCGGCGCGCTGTCGGTTCTCTTCTCGGTGCTGATGTTCTTCGCCAACCTCCTGCTGGGGGCGATACTGCTGGCCGTCGGCCCCCGCTTCGCCGACGCCGCCCACGAGACGACCGTCGCCGAGCCGCTGCGGACCGCCGGCGTCGGGCTTGCGGCGCTGGCCGGCGCCGCCGCCGGGAGCCTCCTGCTGGCGATCACCGTCGTCGGGCTGCCGCTGGCCGTCGCCCTGGCGCTGTCGACGCTCGTGCTCGCGTGGGTGGCGTCCGTCTACGGCCGGTACGTCGTCGGCGCGTGGCTGCTGTCGTACACCGACGCCGACGGCCGGTACCTCGCGCTGCTGGTCGGGGCCGTCGTCGTCGCGCTGCTGGGGCTCGTCCCGTTCCTCGGGACCGCCGTCAGCGCGGTCGTCCTCCTGCTCGGCGCCGGCGTCGTCGCGCTGGCGCTGCGGCGGCTCTACGAGCTGGTCGCCCGGAACCGGGGCGGCCTCTCGGGGATGTAGCGGCAGGCTGAACACGCCTGCCCTCCCAGCGACCGACGTGCACGCGACGCGCGGGTCCGACGGCTCGCCGGTGCCGGCCGACTTCCCGGTCGACGCGGGCCGCCCCAGGCCCGGGGAGGTCGGCTGATGGAGGTCCGTCCGGCCCGGCCCGGCGAGCAGGCAACCGTCCGCGGCGTTCTCAACGCCGCGATGCTGTCCGTCGACGACGACGCCCTCCGCGACGGAACGACGCTCGTGGCCGCCGCCGACGGCCGGGTCGTCGGTGTGCTGGTGCTGGACGGCGACCGGATCGCGGCGGTCGCCGTCCGTCCGGGGCGGCGCGGCCAGGGCGTCGGGACGGCGCTCGTCGAGGCGGCGGCCGCCCGCCGCGACCGGCTGGTCGCTGGCTTCGACCCCGGGGTGCGGCCGTTCTACGAGTCGCTGGGCTTCGACGTCGAGCGGTCGGGCGAGCGGTGCCGCGGTGTCCGGGAGTAGCCGCCCGCCGCGACCCGCGGGCACCGCAGGTCGCGGCGGTCAGACGAGCGGCTCGACGAGGTCGGTGCCGGCCGCGAGCAGCTCCTCGACCCGGTCGTCGGCGTCGGCCTCGGCGTAGACCCGCAGCTTCGGCTCGGTGCCGCTGGGCCGGACCAGCAGCCACGAGCCGTCCGCCAGCAGTAGCTTGAACCCGTCGGCGGTGCCGACCTCCTCGACGGCGGCGCCGGCGACGGCGTCGGGGATGGCCGCCTCCAGCGACCCCAGAACCGCGGCCTTCCGGTCGTCGGGGCAGTCGACGCTGACGCGGTCCTGGACGATGTCGCCGTGGGCCGTCCGGAGCCGGTCGAGCCGGTCGTCCAGCGGCTCGGCGGCGTGGGCGGCGGCGACCAGCAGCGCGACCAGGACGCCGTCCTTGTTGCGGAGGTGGCCGGCGACGCCGAAGCCGCCGGACTCCTCGCCGCCGACGAGGGCGTCGTGGTCGGCCATCGCCTCGGCGACCCACTTGAAGCCGACGGGCGTCTCGTGGACGGCGTGGCCGTGGGCCTCGGCCACCCGGTCGAGGAGGAACGTCGTCGAGACGGTGCGGACGGCGTCGCCGCCGCCGTCCTCGAGGAGGTAGTCGTACAGCGCCGCGAACAGCCAGTTGGGGTCGACGACCCCCCGCTCCGGCGTGACGACGCCGACCCGGTCGGCGTCGCCGTCGTTCGCCACCCCGAGGTCGGCGTCGTCGCCGACGCGGGCGACGAGTTCCCCGAGGCGTTCGCCGGACGGCTCCGGCGGCGTGCCGCCGAACTCCGGGTCGTGGCCGTGGCGGAGCCGGACCACGTCCGCGCCGGCGCGCGCGAGCAGTTCGTCGGTGACGCCCCGGCCGCTGCCGTGCATCGCGTCGTGGGCGACCGTCAGCCCCGCGAGGTCGGCGTCGACGAACGCCAGCGCGTGCTCGAGGTACGGCTCGAGGAAGTCCCGCTCGGTGACGGCGCCCCACTCCGACTCCGGGCGCGGGTCGGGCGCCCGGAGGTTCGCGGCCAGCCGGTCGGTGACCGCCGGGAGCGCCGGCGCGCCGTCGGCGGGGACGAACTTGATCCCGTTGTACGACGGCGGATTGTGGCTGGCGGTCACCTGCAGCGCGCCCGCCAGCCCGCGGTCGACGACGGTCCAGGCGACGACCGGCGTCGGCGTGTCGCGGTCCGGGAGGCTGGCGTCGACGCCGCCCGCACAGAGCACGCGGGCCAGCTCCTCGGCGGCTTCCCGCGACCCCTCGCGGGGGTCGTAGCCGACGGCGACGGCCGGAGCGTCGTCGGCCTCCTCGCGCACGTGATCGACGACGGCCTGGCCGACGGCGCGGACCCGCGGCGTCGTGAACTCGTCGACGGTCGTCCGCCAGCCGTCGGTGCCGAACTCGACGTCCATGCCGGCGCGTCGGGCGGAGCGGTGAAAAAACCGCCCGTGACCCGCCCGGAAGGGGGAGGCTTTTGCCCCCGGCACCGGTACGGTCGGACGATGGAATCGCCGCTGTGGACGGAGCGACACGCGCCGTCGCTGTCGGAGCTGCCGCAGCCGGGGCCGCGCGACGGGCTCCGGCGGGCCGTCGAGGAGCCGATGAACCTCGTCGTCTACGGCCCCGCCGGCGCCGGCAAGACGGCCGCCGTCCGGGCGCTGGCCGAGGCGACCCACGACGACCCCGACAACGACTTCGTCGAGCTGAACGTCGCGGACTTCTTCGACCGCACCAAGAAGGAGATCCGCGAGGACCCCCGGTTCTCGCAGTTCCTCGAGGGCCGTTCGCGGCTCTCCAAGCGGGACATGATCAGCCGCGTGCTGAAGGAGCAGGCCTCCTACCAGCCCGTCTCGGGGTCGTTCCGGACGGTGCTGCTGGACAACGCCGAGGCCATCCGCGAGGACTTCCAGCAGGCGCTGCGCCGCGTGATGGAACAGCACTACGAGGCGACGCAGTTCGTCATCGCGACGCGGCAGCCGTCGAAGCTCATCCCGCCCATCGAGTCGCGCTGCTTCCCGGTGCCGATGCGGGCGCCGACCCACGAGGAGACGGTCGGGGTGCTGGAGACGATCGTCGAGCGTGAGGAGGTCGACCACGACGACGACGGCCTCGAGTACGTCGCCGGCTACGGCGACGGCGACCTGCGGGAGGCGATCCTCGGCGCCCAGACGGCCGCCGAGGAGGAGGGGGCGGTGACGATGGACGCCGCCTACGAGGCGCTGGGCGACGTCGGGATGACCGACGACGTCGAGGCGGTGCTGTCGGCGGCCGACGCCGGCGAGTTCGCCGACGCCCGCGACGGCCTCGACGACCTGCTCTACGACGAGGGGTTCGAGGGCGAGGCGATACTGCGGGAGCTGCTCGAGACCGCCCGCGGCCGCTACGACGGCGACGAGCTCGCGCGGCTCTACCGGCTGGCCGGCGAGGTCGACCTCGAGATGTCGGAGGGCAACACCGACCGGGTCCACCTCGGCCGGCTGCTGGCCGAACTCGGGCGGTGACTACTCCGCCTCGACCATGGTCTCCCTGAGGTCCGTCGCCGAGACGATGCCGACGTAGTCGCCGTCGGTGTCGCGGACCGGCAGGTGGTCGATGTCGTAGGTGGTCATCATCGCGGCGGCCTCCTCGAGCCGGAGGCCGACGTGGATCGACTCCACCGGCGACGTCATCAGGTCCGCCACGGTCGTCCGCTCGGGGTCGAGCCCCTCCGCGACCGCCCCGAGGACGTCGGTGCTCGTGAGGATGCCGGCCTCGGCGCCCGGCACGACGAGCGAGCCGATGCCGCGGTCGTGCATCGTCGCCGCCGCCCCGCTGAGCGTCTCGTCCCCCGAGACCGTCGCCACGGAGGTGGTCATCACGTCCTCGACCTGTGGGTCGTCCATACGGCCTCTGGCGTCCCGACCCGCTTGGCCCTTGCCCTTGCCGCAGCGCTCGCGCCGCTACGCGAGGACGTGGACGACCCGCGTCAGCGAGCCGTGGACGCGGCGGTCGAACCGCGTCTCGACCGTCCAGCCGGCGGCCTCGGCGGCGTCGACCCAGGGGCGGTCGCCGACGAGGACGGCCCGCGGCGCCACCCGGCGGGCCTCCGCCAGCGCGTCGCCGACGAGCGCCGACAGCGAGTCACCCTCGATTTTCGACTGCCGGCCGTACGGGGCGTCGAAGACGACGCCGTCGAAGGTGTCGGCCGCGAACGGCAGCCGGGTCGCGTCGCCGCGGCACGTCGCGAACCCGCCGTCGAGATAGCCCGCGAGGTTCCGGCGCGTCCCCCGGGTCATCTTGTACTGCGCGTCGACGCCGACGACGTCGGCGCCGACCAGCCCCGCCTCGATGAGGATGCCGCCGGTGCCGCACATCGGGTCCAGCAGCCGCGCCCCCCGGTCGGCGCCGGCGATGTTGGCGAGCGCCCGGGCGTCCATCGGGGCCATGCTCCCCGGCTGGAAGAACGGCCGGTCGGTCGGCCGCCGGTCGCCGAAGCCGCGGACGGTCTCTGCGGTCAGCCACCCCAGCGCCGCCCGCTCGGAGAACAGCGCCACGAGGGTCCGGTCGGGCGCCTCGAGGTCGACGTCGAAGCCGCGGTCGACGAGGACCGCCCCCAGTCGGCGCTCGGCGGCCTGCGTGTCGACGCCGGACATCCCACGGACGTCGCGGGCACGGACGGCGACGGTACCGTCCGTGCCGTCGATACCGGCCGCCGACAGCGTCGCGACGGCGTCGTCGACGGCCGGCTGGCAGGTGCCGACCAGCCGGCAGATCCGCCGCGTGTACGCCAGCGTCTCCGGCCGACGGACGCCGCGAGCCGTCGCCAGCCCAGGTGCCAGCGGCTCGACGGCCGAGCAGCGGCTCGCCGCCTCCCGGCGCGCGAAGG
>JAHENN010000054.1 GCA_018609665.1 Haloarculaceae archaeon
GGGTGCTCGTCTGAGCCGACGGGGAAACGAAGAGGTTAAACCCGCGTCCGTCCTGCCTGAACACGCACGGGACCGTGGGGTAGTGGTATCCTCTGCGCATGGGGTGCGTTGGACCCGAGTTCGAGTCTCGGCGGTCCCACTCTCGAAATCCGTTCTGCGCGCCGCACAGAGCGTGTAGTTGCCTCTCGGTTGATAACCACGGACCCCCGAGGTGTGGTCTGCGTGGGTCGTCTCCGTCGCGGCCGCATTCACCGTCGGTGCGGGTCGCACAGCGGGGGTCAGGCCGCAGTCCCGGGGCGAGTGATGGGCTTCTCGCCGTCGGAACTCGCCGTTCGGGGCGTAGGGTATGCCTCTACCCGTACTGTAATGATGTCTCCGTTGGACGCCCCCGTGTGCGCCACAGATGGCTCGACGAGGGGGGACCGACGGGAGGCGTCACCGGGCGGCTCGAGACGGGGGGTGGTCGACGGCTGTCCGCGATCGGACTGGGCTGTATCGCCGGGCTGTGTCTGCTGGCGGCGGCGACGGGTGCCGCAGCGGCCGACCCGCACGACCGGCCCCGGCTCCAGCCCCACGACACCGCCGACAACGAGGGCAATTTCACCGTCGAGTTCCCCGCCCAGACGGACCACTATCCAGGCGACAAGAACGGTGGAAACGCCAGTATCGCGGTCGCCATCGCCGGAGCGGAAGCGTTCGCGAGCGAGGACGCCGAACAAGGGCTCTGGCTCGACGAACTCGTCGTCCGGGCCGATTGGATCGATTACAGCCGGTGTACGACCTCCGGGAACACCGCCGACTTCGGTATCGACCGGGGGAACGACAACTCCGATGTGAGTTCCGACGAGGGTCTCTTCAAGCACCGCAGCTCTGGAAGTCCGGCTAACCCCCCGATGGAATTCGGCGACTGGGGAGGCTTCACCAGGAACCCACCGTACTTCGCCCCGGAGGACGCTGCTATCCTCGCTATCGGCCAGGGCTCTCGCGACGGCGCCTGTCTGACCATGACCGACGACCCGGGCTGGTACCGGATGCGGGCGACGCTCAATGGAACGGTCGCAACCAAGTGTACTGAAGAGGGAGACGGTTCGTGTGAACCCGACGAGAAGCAGCAGCGCGAGGTCACGCTGACCTCGGAGTACGTCTACATCTGCGAGTGTGACGACCGCCAGGAGGCCCGCGAGAAACTCGGGCCACCGGGGGCGACACCGACGCCGACGCCGACGCCGACGCCGACGCCGACACCGACGGCAACCGCCACGCCGACGGCGACGGCCACGCCGACGGACGGCGCGTCGCCCACCGACGGCGATGGCGCCGGCATGGGGCTCTTGGCGGCGCTGGTGGCGGTCGGTGGTGCCGTCGTGGCGCGGCGGCGACGAGCGAGATAGTCACCGTCGACGTGGCCGTCGTCCCGGCGGGCGACCGCCGACCGATTCGGAAGCGACACGACCGCCACGCCCGCACCGTTTCGAGTCCCGTCCCGGCCGAAACGGCAGACCCCCGGGCCGTGGTATCGGAGCCCCCCGGAATCCACCGTCCCTCGTCGGCGGGAGCTCTGCGGGAGGTGTTCGAGGCGGGACTCCGGTCATCGTGTCTCGCCGCGTTCGTCGTCGACCGCATCGGAGGCTGGTGCGGAGCCGCAGCCCCCCGGGTCGGCCGGGTCGCTACGTCGCGCCTCCGGTCGGCGTGTTCGGTTCCGGACGGCCCGTCGGTGATGCTCGGCCCGCGGTTCACCACCCCGGGCCGATGCGGGTAGTCGACGCCGTTTGCGGCGTCCGGCGGCTCGGTCCCCTCGCGGCCCTTGGGGGTCCACTGCCGTGCGTTCGGCGGGTCCTCGCCGGTTCCCAGCCGTCGATGACCGCCCGTATCGCGGTCGAGATGCCGTATCACGTCGCGTCCGTGGCAGTCCCGCTTCCTCCGGCCGGCCGCCCGACCGGCGCCGGCATCGGGTGTACGGGCCGGACGGCGCGGGTCGCTCCGTCCCGTCGAGCAGACGACTGCTCGTGCGTCCGGCGCTCGCGCTCGACGGGGCCGCCCGTGGCGTGTGGCTCCCCCCGGGCATCGGTCGTCGGACCATCCCGAATCTCTCGCCCGCGCTGGACCGGGAGGGGTCGTCGTCGACGAGCGGACGGCTTATTATCACGTACGGAGTAGATGTGGGAATGGCAGACAGAGGTGGCGACGGCGGCGGGCCGACGAACGTTCTCGACGGTGGCGGGTCGCTCGCGGTTCACTTCGCCCTGCGGACGCTCGGTCTCGGGGTGGTCGTGGCGGCCGGCTACCTCACGCGGCCGCTGTGGCACGGCCTCGTCTACGGAATCCTCTACTCGCCCGGCATGGCGGTGTTCGGCGGCGGGGCCGTCGTCGCGGCGGTCGTGCTGTGGTTCCTCCCGCCGTCGTCCGTCGAGGCGGGGTCGACCCGCCGGGGGAACGGCCTCGCCGAGTCCGACGGCCTGCTGGGGTTTCTCTTCAGCCTCGACGGGTCGCGGGGCCGGAAGGTGCGGCTGTTCGCGACGGTGCTGGTGCTCCTGGTCGGGGCGTCGGTGCTCGTGACGCTGCCGGCGGGGATGTTCGAGCAGCGGACGCTCGCCCAGCAGACGATGGACGGCGCCGACGAGGTCGAGGAGTTCCCGCAGGCCAACCCCGAGAACCCGCGGGTGGTCCCCCGGCGGGTGGCGGACGTCACGACCCGGGGGTCGGTGTCGTACCGCCAGCAGCGGCTCGGCGCCAGCGACATCGCCCGCACGGAAAACGGCTCGCTGGCGTGGTCCTACGCTATCCAGCCCGACGGCTTCCGGAACCGGGTCGTCGAGAACCAGCGGGGCGTCCTCGTGACGGACATGACGCGGATGGACGACCGGCCGGTGACGGTCCACGAGGAGGCGTTCAAGTACGGCGAGGGGATGGTGCTGCACCGGTCGGCCGACTGGAACCTGAAGAAGACCGACTACCTCGCGAAGTACGACGACGAGGCCGTGGAGTTCAGCCACGAGGGCCGGCCGTACATGTACTACCCGAAGACGGGCCACGAGTGGCACCTGACGCCGGTCCCGCACACGACGCCGACGTGGGACGGCGGCGCGCTGGTCCACCCCGACGGCCGGATCGACCACCTCGACCCAGAGGAGGCCCGCAATAGCGAGATCCTGGACGGCCAGCGGCTCTACCCGCTGACGGTCACCCGCGCGGAGATGCGGTCGCTGGGCCACCGGAACGGCATCGTCAACCAGCTTCCGGTCGTCGGGGCCCACGAGGGCCAAATCGAGGTCGCCCGCCTCCCCGCCGGCGCCGACAACGCACAGCCGTTCGTCATCGACCTCGCTGGCGAGCGGATGTCGTACGTGACCGCGATGGAGCCGTACGGGGCCGACAGCCGCGGCCTCGACGAGGTGTGGTTCGTCGACGCCGAGACCGGCCAGTACCGGTTCTTCGGGACCGAGGAGGACACCCTGACCGGCCCGGAGCGGGCGATGGGGATCGCCCGGTCGGCCGACTCCCGGACCAACTGGGGGCAGAACTTCGTCGTCACCGAACCGGTTCCGGTCACCATCGACGGCGAACTGTGGTGGCAGATCAAGGTCTCGCCGACGGACTTCACCGACGTCACGCGCAACGTCTTCGTCAACGCCGGGTC
Source organism: Haloarculaceae archaeon (assembly GCA_018609665.1). GTDB lineage: Archaea > Halobacteriota > Halobacteria > Halobacteriales > Haloarculaceae > Natronomonas. Next base: position 3,638 of record JAHENN010000054.1, read on the forward strand.
GGGCCGGACGGTCGAGATACGCGACGACGACGAGATCAGGGCGTTCATCGACGGCACCGTCGCGGACGAGGAACTCGAACCGGTCGAGGACGAGGACGACGGCGACGTCCTCTACTACGTGCTCGTCACCGACGAGGACGGCAACGTGGTCGAGCGAATCCCGGTCGAACGCGGCCAGAACGCCGAGATCGTCGACCCGGAGGACGAGCGGACGCGGGACAACGAGACCGACGGCTGACGACGACTGACGTGCGACGGCCGACGGTCGCCCGGTCGGCGACGGCAGGCGGATACAGCTGGCCCGTTCTCGGACAACAGTGAAGTCGTCCGACTCCGTTGCGGCGAGCGATGGCTGACGAGACGACGGACCTGCGGGCGCGAACGGCGGCCGGACGCGCGGCGGTCGCGCTCGGGGTGGCCGTCGGTGCGTTCGTCGCCGCCGTCCTGCTCGCGCGGCTGGCGGTTACCGTCCTCCGGCGGGTCGTCGGCCTGACGCCGGGACCGGACGTCGGCGGGCTGCTCGTGAGCGTCCTGATCTTCCAGGGGCTGGCGATCCCGGTCGTCGCCGCCGGTTTCCTCCGGGCCGACGCTCCCGCCGGGTGGCGGTCGTATCTCCGGCTCGAACGCCCCACCGCCGAGACGGTCTTCCACGGCACGGTCGTCGCCTTCGGCACGGTCGTGGTGCTCGGGGCCGGAACGGCTGCCGCGACCTTCGCCGGCGTCGCTCCCGCCGAGTCGTCCGGGAGCGAACGGACCGACCTGGCCTACTTCGTGGCGGCTTTCCTCGTCTCGACGTTCCTGGCCGCTCCGATGGAGGACCTGTTCTTCCGCGGCGTCATCCGGCGGCACCTCGCCGACCGGCTCGGCGCCGCGGTCGGCATCGGCGTCGCCAGCCTCCTGTTCGTGCCGATCCACGCCGGCGTCTCGGGGACCGACGGCGGCCGCCTCGTCACGCTCGGCGTCTTCGCCGGCATCGGCGTCGGGCTGGGAGTCGGCTACCACTACGGCGGGAACCCGTTCGTGCCGGTCGTCGGCCACGCGCTGTTCAACGCCGTCCAGATCCTGCTCCGGGTCGCCGAACTCCTCGCCTGACCGCCGCCGAAAGCCGAATCCGTCTCCCGCCGGTACCGGAGGCATGGAGCAACCGGAACCGGCACCTGAGATGCCGGACCGCCCGCTGTCGGAGGCGGAGGCCCGCGAGTACGTCGACGACCCCGAAACTGTCGCGGTGTGGGTGATGGACGACGACGCCGTCCCGGGGGCGCCGAGCGCCTCCGACGACGCGGTTTCCGACCTCGTCGTCGAGACGGAGACGGGCTACGAGATGTACAGCTACGCCGGCGGCGAGTGGAAGGACTACGGCACCCAGCGGAAGGACGACGACGAGGCGCCGTCGATGGCCGGCACGCTGGACAGCTACCGGGTGCTGGCCGGCGACCCCGAGGAGTTCTGAGCCACCGAAAGCGGCGCTCGGCCGACGGCGGCCGCCACAGCGATTATGTGGCGACCGGCCGTACCCCGCCCCCATGACGCCGCGCGACGCGACGGACGTGACGGCGCCGGCCTCGCGTCACAACCTGCACGTGACCGACCGCGAGGACCTGGTCGGGGTCGGCCCGTGGTCGCGGGACGAGCTGTGGGCTGCCGTCCAGCGGGCCGACGGCGAGGGGAGCGTCGTCGTCCTCGACTACGGCCGCGAGCGGCTCTACCTCGCCGACGACGCCGACGTGAGCTACCGCCCGCCGACCGCACTCGGCCTGGCGGACGCTCCGGGCCTGCGGGTGGCGTCCCCTCGGCCGTACGACCCCGACGACGGGACGGTCGGGACCGCCGGGGAGCCGGTGACCGTCACCCCCGAGTTCGACGTCCTGGTGCCGGCCTTCGACTGGGAGGCGCCCGACGAGGAGTGGGAGCCGCCGGAGCCGGAGTACCGCCAGCGGCCGACCGGCAGCCCCTCCGGCGCCGTCGGCGGATAGACGGGGGGGCGCCGGACGGCGGGCGGCGGCGGCAACCGAGCCGCCGCCGTCGCAGTTAGATGCCCGGCTGAAACAGCCAGCAGATATATACAGGACGGAACGAAAAACTCGCGGAGATACATCCGGGGCGCCGGGGGGCGCGTCCGGGGGAAACCCACATGAAAGAGATGTTCGACAGGGCGCTCGAATCGGACAACAGGGCCGTCGCACCGGTGCTCGGCGTCGCGCTCCTGTTCGGCATCACGGCCGTCGGGCTGTCGCTGTGGCAGACGACGGTCGTGCCGGAACAGAACGCCGAGGTGGAGTTCAACCACTACGGCGAGATCGAGGGGGACATGCAGGAGCTCCGGCAGGCGCACCTGCGGGCGGTGACGTCGGGCCAGCAGCAGTCGCCGACGCTCCAGCTCGGCGTGCAGTACAACGCCCGGGTAATCGGGGTGAACCCGCCGAACCCACAGGGGACGCTCCGTACGGAGGAGCTCGGCCGAATAAATCTGAGCAACGCTCCCGACAGGGCATCGAACACGGCGGTCACGACGCGGCAGGTCTGCGGCGCCAGCCGGCCGACGACCGACGCGATCCGGTACGACCCCTCCTACGTCCGGCTCTCCGAGACGGAGGCGCCGCAGCTCGTCTACGAGAACACCGTCCTGTACAAGGAGACGGAAAGCGGCGAGGTGATCGTGCAGGGCGACCAGTCGCTCATCCAGGGGTCGAACATCAACCTCCTGCCGGTCCAGAGCGACGCGGTGCGGAGCGGCCAGCAGACGTCGCTGTCGCTGTCGAGCGGCGGCTACGAGACGGTCAAGCGGCTGGAGCCCACGGCCAGGCCGAACGTCACCATCGCCACGAACATCCCGGCGAGTGAGTGGCGCGAGCTCCTCGAATCGGAGATGGACGCCGGATACGTCA
>JAHENN010000055.1 GCA_018609665.1 Haloarculaceae archaeon
ACGAGACGTGCCCACTCCGGAAGCGTGATACGGGCGCCACCCCTCCGTTCGGGTACGTAGCTTCGAGATGCTGGGAACGGACAGACGAGTCATCGTGCTGGCGCTGGCCCGGATGGCCGACGCCGTCGCGAACTCGTTTCTCATCATCGTGCTGCCGCTGTACATCGCCAGCGGCGAACTCGCCGTGCCGACGGTCGAGGGCGCGACCGTCGCCGGCTACCCGCTGACGGTCGAACTGCTCATCGGCGTCGCGCTGTCGCTGTTCGGCTTCCTCAACAGCTCCCTCCAGCCGTTCACCGGCCGGCTCTCCGACCGGACGGGCAGACGGAAGCTGCTCATCCTGTTCGGGCTGGCGGTCCTGGCGGTGACGTCGGTCGCCTACGCCCTCGTCGACGGCTACTGGGCGCTGGTCGCCGTCCGGGGGATTCAGGGGCTCGGCGGCGCCTTCGTCATCCCGACGACCATCGCGCTGGTGAACGACCTGGCGAGAGGCGACGACGAGCGGGGCGGCAACTTCGGGGTGTTCAACGCCTTCCGGCTCCTCGGGTTCGGGTTCGGCCCCATCGTCGCCGGTTCGGTCGTCGAGGCCGGCCCCTACCGGCTCGCCGGCGTCGGACTCTCGGGGTTCGACGCCGCCTTCGGCGTCGCCGTCGCCGGCGCGTCGATCAGCTTCGCGCTCGTGTCGCTGTTCATCGAGGAGCCGGACGTCGCGACGGGCGACGCCGGCGACGACCTCTCGATTTCGGTCCGGGCCGACGCGGCCGGCCGGCTGCTCGACCCGGTGTTCGTCCTCGGGGTCGGGACCTTCTTCATGGCGGTCAGCATCGCGCTGTACGCGACGCTGCAGGAGCCGGTCAACGCCCGGCTCGGCCAGGGTGCCCGCTGGTTCGGCGTGCAGTTTGCCGCCGTCGTCGTCGCCAACGTCGTGCTGCAGGGGCCCATCGGCTGGCTGTCGGACCGCATCGGCCGCAAGCCGTTCATCGTCGGCGGGCTGGTGGTGCTGGCGCCGTCGGTGCTCGTCCAGGGGCTGGTCACCTCCCCGTGGACGATGCTCGTCGCGCGGGCCTTCCACGGAGTCGCGGTGGCGATGGTGTTCGCGCCGGCGCTGGCGGCCGCCGGCGACCTCGCCGCCGAGGGGCGGTCCGGGACGACGCTGTCGGTGCTGACGATGGCGTTCGGCTTCGGGACGGCCGTCGGGCCGCTGGCGTCGGGGGTGCTGTTCGGCTACGGCTTCGTCGTCCCCTTCGCCTTCGGCGCGGTGCTGGCGGTCGCGGCGCTGGCGCTCGTCGTCACGCAGGTCGAGGAGACCCTCGAGACGGCGGCCGGAGCGGCCGTCCCCGGCGACGACTGACCCGCCCGAACCGCTATATTCCACCGGCCCTACCACCGCCTGTGCACGGGTACGACATCGAGCGCTATCTGAGCGTGCGGAGCGCCTACGGGGCCGCCTTCGGGCCCGACGGGACGCTGGCGTTCCGCATCGACACGACCGGGACGCCGCAGGTGTGGACGCTGTCGGAGCCGGGCGCCTGGCCCGAACAGCGGACCTTCTACGACGAGCGGGTCACCTTCGCCTCGTGGTCGCCGGAGCGGCCGGAGCTGGCCTTCGGGATGGACGAGGGCGGCAACGAGCGCCAGCAGCTCTACCGGCTGGCCGACGACGGAACCGTCGAGAACCTCACGCGAACGGACGCGAAACACCGGTGGGGCGGCTGGAGCCACGACGGCGACCGCCTCGCCTTCGCCTCGAACCGCCGCGAGGAGTCGGTCTTCGACGTCTACGTCCAGGGACGGGACGAGCGCGGCGACGACGCCATGCTGGTCCACGAGGGCGACGGCTGGCTCTCGCTGGCCGGCTGGAGCCCCGACGACGACCGGCTGCTGGTCCACGAGGCCCACTCCAGCTTCGACCACGACGTCCACGTCCTCGACCTCGGGACGGGCGAGCTGACCCGGGTCACCGACGGCGACGACGAGATCCGGTACTCGAGTCTCTCGTGGGCGCCGGACGGCGACGGCATCTACTGCTGTACGGACCGCGGCGCGGACACGCTGTATCTCGCCCGGCTGGACGCCGCTGGCGGCGCCCTCGAGACGGTCGTCGAGGGCGGCGAGTGGAACGTCGACGGGGTCGCCGTCGACGACGAGACGGGTCGGCTGGTCTACTCCCGGAACGTCGACGGCTACACCGAGCTGACCGTCGGCGAGCTGGCCGGCGAGACGGCCGTCGAGACGTTCCCGGAGCCGGAGGTTCCCGCGGGCGTCGCCGGCGGCGTCAGCTTCGACGACGACGCCGAGCGGTTCGCCCTGACGGTCACCGCCGACACCGAGAACACCAACGTCTACGTCGTCGACGTCGAGTCCGGGTCGGCGGAGCGGTGGACCTGCGCCTCGACGGCCGGCATCCCGCCGGAGACGTTCGTCGCCTCGGACTCCGTCGGCTACGAGACGTTCGACGGCCGCGAGATCCCGGGCTACTACGCGACGCCGCCGGAGGCGCCGGCCGGCGAGACGCCCGTCGTCGTCGACGTCCACGGCGGGCCGGAGAGCCAGCGGCGGCCCTCCTTCTCGCCGGTGAAACAGTACCTCCTGGCGCACGGCTACGCGGTCTTCGAGCCGAACGTCCGGGGGTCGACCGGCTACGGGCGGGCGTACACCCACCTGGACGACGTCGAAAAGCGGATGGACTCGGTGGCCGACCTGGAGGCCGCCGTCGAGTGGCTGGCCGACCGCCCGGAGGTCGACCCCGACCGGATCGTCGCCAAGGGCGGATCCTACGGCGGGTTCATGGTGCTGGCGGCGCTCACCGAGTACCCGGAGCTGTGGGCCGCCGGCGTCGACGTCGTCGGCATCGCCAACTTCGTGACCTTCCTCGAGAACACCGGCTCCTGGCGCCGGGAGCTGCGGGAGGCCGAGTACGGCTCGCTGGAGGCCGACCGCGAGCTGCTGGAGGAGATCTCGCCCATCAACCACATCGAGAACGTCGAGGCGCCGCTGTTCGTCCTGCACGGCGCCAACGACCCCCGGGTGCCGGTCGGCGAGGCCGAACAGGTCGCCGAGCGGGCCACCGAGCAGGGCGTCCCCGTCCGGAAGCTCGTCTTCGACGACGAGGGCCACGGCATCACGAAGCTCGAGAACCGCATCGAGGCCTACGGCGAGATCGTCGCCTTCCTCGACGAGCACGTCGGCTCGGCCGGCTGAGTCGGCCACAAGATTCATGCCATGACACTTCATACCACGGCCCGTCGGAGGTGGTGACCAACGACACCGAGCACCCGAGTACGCGAGTCGCACCGTCTGCTATCGTAGTCCCCCGTCCCCTGCGTCACGTCCGTCGACCCGGACAACGGGTCGACGCCGCTATCAGCGCGCGTTCGCGACTTCCTCGAGCGCGCCCGGATTCTCGATCGACGACATGTCGCCCAGCTCCTCGCCCGTGTAGGTCGTCGCGATCGCCCGCCGGATGATCTTGCCCGACTGCGTCTTCGGGAACTCGTCGACGAACAGCACCTCCCGCGGCCGGAACGGCTTGCCGTGCTCCGCGCCGACCTTCCCCCGGAGTTCCTCCCGCAGGTCGTCGCTCTCCTCGTAACCGGGTTCGAGGACGACGTAGGTGACGACGGCCGTGCCGGTGGTGTCGTCCGGGACGCCGACGGCCGCGGCCTGGTTGACCGCCTCGTGGTCGATGAGCGCGCCCTCGATCTCGGCGGGCCCGACCTTCCGGCCGGCGACGTTCAGCGCGTCGTCGGCCCGGCCGTGGAGGTACCAGAAGCCGTCCTCGTCGACCTGCGCCCAGTCGCCGTGGTCCCACATCGGCGGCTCCTCGAAGGACGACCAGTACTCGCCGAGGTAGCGGTCGTCGCCGCTCCACAGCGACTTCGTCATCGAGGGACAGGAGTCGCGGGCGACGAGGTAGCCCCGCTCGTTGTCGTCCGCCACCGACTCGCCGGTCTCGTCGACGACGTCGATGTCCATCCCCAGCCCCGGGCTGCCGAGCGTACACGGCTTCAGCGGCTGACCGGGCAGCGGCATCAGGAAGCAGCCGAAGATCTCCGTGCCGCCGGAGATGTTGATGATGGGGGTGTCGCCGCCGCCGACCTCGTCGTGGAACCACAGCCACGACTCGGGGTCCCAGGGTTCGCCCGTCGACCCCAGGAGGCGGAGCGAGGAGAGGTCGTGACCCTCGACCCACTCGTCGCCCTGCTTGCGGAGCGCGCGGATGGCGGTCGGCGAGATGCCGAACTGGGTGACGTCGTGGCGGTCGATCAGCCGCCAGAACCGGTCGGGGTTCGGATGGTCCGGCGCGCCCTCGTACATCACCATCGTCCCGCCGAAGGTGTGGGTGCCGATCATCGTCCACGGGCCCATCATCCAGCCGATGTCCGACACCCAGAAGAACCGGTCGGAGGGCTTCAGATCGAAGCCGAAGTACACCTCCTTCGCGGCCTGCATCTGGGCGCCGGCGTGGGTGTGGACGATGCCCTTCGGCCGGCCGGTCGTCCCCGAGGAGTACAGCAGCATCGACTCCTCGGACGACGCCATCGACCGGGTGTCGTAGTCGTCCGACCGCTCGGCGACCGTCTCCGACCAGAAGCCGTCCCGGCCGTCGGTCATCGGCGGCTCGGAGTCGTCGAACCGCCGGTAGACGACGACGTCGGTCACGTCGTGGTCGGCCGCGGCGATGGCCTCGTCGGCGGTGTCCTTCAGCGTCACCCGCGAGCCGCGCCGGTAGAAGCCGTCGGCGGTGAACAGCACGTCCGCCTCGGGGTCCTCAATGCGCGCGGCGGTCGCGTCGACGCCGAAGCCGGAGAAGATGGGCACGACGACGGCGCCGGCCTTGAAACAGCCGTAGAGGATGGAGATGACCTCCGGCACCATCGGCATGTACGTGGCAACGGTGTCGCCCGGCTCGACGCCCGCGGCCTCGAGGTGGTTGGCCACCTGGTTCGACGTCCGGGCGAGCTCGTGGTAGGTGAAGTTCCGGACCGCGCCGTCTTCGCCCTCCCAGATGCAGGCGGCCTTGTTGCGGCGCTCGGCGTCGCGGGCGGCGTGGCGGTCGACGGTGTTGTGGGCGACGTTCAGCTCGCCGCCGGGGTACCAGTCGGTGAACTGCGGGCCGTCGGCGTCGTCCCGGACCGCGTCGTAGTCGTCGTACCACTCGATTCCGAGGTGGTCGGGCAGTTCGTCCCAGAACCACTCCACGTCCGACGTCGTCCGCTCGATCAGCTCCTCGTGGTCCGCGATGCCGTACTCCTGCATGAACGCGTGGACGTTGGTGGACTCGACGAACTCCTCGTCGGGCTCGTAGACCACCTCGTCGAACTCCTCGAGGGACTCCATGTCGGGGTGTTCGGAGCCGTCGGCAAGTAGTTTTCTCACGCCCGTCGGCGGCCGCGGGGGCGAGCGAGGGGGAACGGTTTTGCGTCACCTCCCCGTACGCGTCGGCATGTACGTCCGGGACGCACGCAACCGCGATGAGGCCTGGCTGCTGGACCACATCGAGGCGATGGGCCTGGACGAGACGTCGTTCCGGTCGCGGGACTACGTCATCGCGGTCGACGAGGAGTCCGACGCCCGGGCCGGCTTCGGCCGGACCCGGCTCCACGGGACCGACGACGGGGAGGTCTGCGAGCTGACGAGCATCGGCGTCCTCGACGGCTGGCGGCGCCAGGGGGTCGGCGCCCACGTCGTCGAGCGGCTGGTCGACGACGCCGAAACCGAGGGCCTCGACGTCGTCTACGCCCTGACGAGCAGCCACGACTACCTCTCGCAGTTCGGCTTCGAGGGGCTGGCCGCCGGCGACCTCCCGGAGCCGCTGCAGGACCGGCTGGAGGAAAAGCGGTCGTCGATCGACCCCGAGGCCGTCCCGATGTACGTCGAGACCGAGCGCTTCCGGATGCCCGACCGCCTCCGGGAGCGGTTCAAGACGGCCGCCGAAGCCGATCCCGACGAGACCGAACCCGAAGAATCTCCCGAGGACTTCGGCATCGACCCCGACGACGCCACCTACAAGTACGACACCGGGGACTGAGCGGCGCGATGCCGTGGCGGCACCTCGCGGTGGCACCGGAGACGGACCCGCCGTCGGGGTGCGACATCGCGGCGGTACGTCCGGCGAGACCCTCCTACCGGTCGTCGTGCCGCCCCGGTACCACGGCGTCCGCAACGGGCCGTCGTGCAGTAATTAGATTCATTACCACCGGTACCGCAGGACGGGGCGTGGGATGACATGAGCGTTCGTACCGCCGCAGGACACCTCGGGTCCGTTCTCGCGGTGGCGCTGCTCGTCGCGCTCATCGCCGGCTACGTCGCCGGGACGCCGGTGCTGTTGAGCTTCGTCGAGACGGACAGCATGGAGCCGACGATCGAGACGGGCGAGGCGTTCGTCGTCGTTCCGGCGCCGATCGCCGGAGACGTCGAGGAGGGGGACGTGGTCGTCTTCGAGGCCAAACAGCTCAACGGGGGTGGTCTCACGACGCACCGGGTGGTGGATTCGACCGACCAGGGGTACATCACGCGCGGCGACGCCAACCCGTTCACCGACCAGGACGGCAGCGAACCGCCGGTCACCGACGCGCAGGTGCGGGCGAAGGCGCTGACGATCAACGGCCAGGTCGTCACGGTGCCGCTCGTCGGGCGGCTGGCGAGCGGCGTGCAGTCGCTCGGCGCCGACGGCCCGCCGGTCGGCCCGGTGCTGATCGTTCTGGGGGCGGTGTCGGTGGCGGTCGGACTGCTCGGCGGCGACGGACGGCGTAGCCGGGACGGGAGCCGGAGCCGGAGCCGCAACTCCGGGGTCGACGTGCGCCTCGTCGCCGCGCTGTTGACGCTCGTCGTCGTCGTTCCGCTGACGCTCGCGATGGTGCTGCCGGCGGGACCGCAGGAGTACGGCATCGTGAGCGCCGAGCAGCCGACGGGCGCCGACCACGTCATCGAGGCCGGCGAGACGGACACCCGGACGTATCCGGCGACGAACGGCGGCGTCGTCCCGACGTACGTCGCGCTCCAGCCGGCGGGCGAGGGGATCGACGTCGACGAGTCGTGGCACTACGTCGGGCCCCGTGACACGGAGAACGTGACCGTCTCGATCACCGCCCCGCCGGAGACGGGGTACTACGTTCGGCCGATCGTCGAGTACAGGTACGTCGCCCTCCTGCCGGAGTCGGTGCTGCTCTCGCTGTACGCGGTTCACCCGTGGCTTCCGATCGCGGTCATCGACGGCGCCGTCGGCTCCGTGTTCTACCTGTTCAGCGTGCTGCTGCTCGGCAGGGGCGGCGTCCGGACCCGGAGTCGCAGCAGGGGAGTCGACGCATGAGTGTGCCGGGCGCGGCCGGTGTCAGAGGCGGGCTGGTCCGTCGAGTCGACCGCCCGAGAGGACGGCATACATGACAGACGACACACAATCGGTACTTCGACTTCGACTTCGAGACGCATGGGGCGAGTACGCCGTCGTCATCTGCGTGGTGGGGCTCGTCGCCCTGGCGGCCGGCGGATGGGCGGTCGGCAGTGCACTCGCCGTCGGCCCGTTCGGCGACGAGATTCCGACGGCGACGGACGAGACCGAAGAGCGGACCGTCCAGTTCTTCAACGCGACGGGACGGTTCGAGTACGGCGCGACCGTCCAGCAGGGGTCACGGGCGTTCACGCGGGGCGAGCGGCTTCCCGAGCGGACGCTGTACTTCACCTCCATCGCACCGGTGCTCGACGGCACCCACCGGTACGTCTACAGCGCCGACGGGGGGAGCCTGCGGGTGAACACGAACGCGCGGCTCGTCATCAGGGAGGTCGACGACGAGGCCCGGTACTGGTCGGTGACCGAACCGCTGGAGAGCACCACGGCGTCGGACGTCGGGCCGGGACAGCCCGTCGAGACCAGCTTCAGCGTCAACGTCTCGGAGATCGACCGGCGGGCCAGCGAGATCCGCGACGAACTCGGGGCCGCCCCCGGCTCGATCGAGTCGGTCGTCGTCGTCGAGACGACCTTCGAGGGGACCGCCGACGGACAGCCGGTCAGCGGCAGCATGACGACCGAACTCGCGGTCGAAAGCAGCGGCGACACCTACCGGGTCGACGCCGGGGGGTCGACCACCGCCGAGGAGCGCACGGAGGTCGTCTCCACCGACCAGGAGCCGTCGCTCCTCGAGCTGGCCGGCGGCGGTGCGCTCGCCGGCGTCGGGTTTCTCGTCGCCGTCGTCACGCTCGTCGGACGATACCGGGGGTCGTTCGCGCTCTCGCTCGCCGAGAGACACGCCATCGTCCGCGCGGAGTTCGAGGAGTTCATCACGACCGCGAGGGTGCCGACCGACGCCACCGACCGACCGGTCGTGCCAATCTCGTCGCTCGAGGGGCTCGTCGACCTCGCAATCGACACCGACGGCCGGGTGATCCACGACGAGGTCAGCGGCCAGTACGTCCTGTTCGACGACACGTTCACCTACATCTTCATCCCCCGGTACGCGGCGGCGAACACCATCGGTGTCACCGAGAACGACCTCCCCGGCGGATCGACAACCCGGGGGAAGGAGACGGAGCCGCGCCGGGACCGCGACGCCGGGGGAAGCGACGGGGGCACCGGGGGAGACGCCGACAGGCCGGAGTCCGTCCGCGGCCGGGGCGGCGACGGGGACGACGAGACGTTCGGCGGCTGGATCATGACGGAGCCGCTGGCCGAGGACATCGGCGGCGAACGGACGGAGTCCGTCGACTCGCTTCCCGAGCTCGTCGGGCTCGCCGTCGACGTCGACCGGCCGGTCATCCGCGACGCGAACAGCGAGACCTACGTCCTGTTCGGCGACGACGCGACGTACTCGTTCGTCCCCGGCGACGGGTCGGGCGAGAACGCCAAGTCGTCGACCGGCGACGGCCCGACAGACACGGAGGTCCGGTCCGCTGCCGGAAACGCCGACGGCGATACCGGTGGCGACACCGGGGCCGACGCCGCCGGCTCGGACGACGGCAACGACGGCTCGACGGACGAGGAGTGACTGCGCCTCTAGTTTGCATCCTCCGAGCAATTTTTCCCTTGAATCCGATGACTGCCAAGCACACGTTTGGACGGATTTGTCAGAACTGTTTATACCCCGTACGGTGCAGTCGGCCGTGCGCCAGGGAACGGAGACTCGCCCTCCTGCCACTGGGGTTGGGAACCATGTCGAGCAAAATCGACGGCTCCGATAACGGGCGGACTGCCCTCCAGCGAAGGTCGGACACGAACGATGGCCTCACTGGGAGCGACGACAGAGAAGAGATATTCACGATACTGAGCAACTCCCGGCGGCGGTACGCGTGGCGCTGCTGTCGGGACGCGGACGGGGCGATGGAGCTCGGCGACGTCGCCGAGCAGGTGGCCGCCTGGGAGAACGACAAGTCCGTCGAGACGATCACCTCCGACGAGCGCAAGCGCGTCTACACCTCGCTCCAGCAGACGCACCTCCCGAAGATGGCCGACGTCGGCATCGTCGAGTTCGACGGCTCTACGGTGGAGCTGTCCGACGTCGCCGGGGATTACGACGTCTTCCTCGACATCGTCCCGGAGGACGACATCTCCTGGGGGGAGTACTACCTGGGGCTGTCGGGGCTGTCGGGCGTCCTGCTGGCGCTCGTGTGGGCGGGGATCTACCCGTCGGTGCTGCCGCCGCTGGGGTGGGCGACGATTCTGGTCGTCGTCTTCGGGCTCTCGGCGGCGTTCCACACGTACCGGAGCAAGAAACGGAAACTCCGCCGCGAGAACCCGCCGGAGCTCTGACCATGTCGCGTCCAACGGTCCAACTCGGCGTGCTCGCGGTTCTCGTGGGGCTGGCGGCGGTCATCGGCGTCGGCGGCTTCGGAACCGCGACCGTCGACCGGGGTGGCGCGGCCGATATTGCGGACAGCGACGACGCGACGCTCGGCGTCGAAGCGCGCGACCGCACCGTCACCGTCAACGAGACGTTCCCGCTGCTGAACCTGACGAACCACTTCGAGGCGAACGTCACCGACGTTACCGCCGACATCAAAACCGATTCGTCGGTCAACATCACCGACACGCCGGCATCGATCGACGTCGATAGCACCAAGTCCGTGATGGCGAAGTGTACGAAGTCGAACGACGGCGAATCGATCACCATCACAACGACTGCCGAAGCGAGGAGTACGGCCGTACAGGTCGAACCGACCGTCGAAATCACCTGTAAAGAGTCCGAAAATGGACAAAACGACGGACCCGTACCCGTCGATACACCGAACGGGACGTCCGTCCCCCAAAGCCGGACCGAGGAGGTGGCCTGAACGATGGACCGGACGCGACGGAAGGTGCTGCTCGCGCTCAGCGGGACGGCCGTCGTCGGTGGCACGGCGGTCGGGACCGGCGCATTCGACGCGGTAAGTGCGAACCGAACCGCGTCGGTCGCCGTCGTCACCGACGCGGACACGTACCTCGCGCTCCGACCGATCGGTGACCCCGGCTCGAATCCGGAAGGGACGGGGCCGTACGACGGCCTGAAAGACGACGGAAACTTCGTCAGGAAAGAGAACCCGTACGCCAGAATCGACGACGGAACACTCCAACTCTCGTTCGACGGTCCGGCAGGGACGTCGGCCGACGGGCTGAACGGAAGCAGGAGCGAAAGCCGGTTCCACAACGTCTTCAGCATCACGAACCAGGGCACGCAGACGGTGAAGGTGTCGACTGACGCGGTCCCGAAGGGCGACAACAGCGCCGATATGTCGGCGGTGACGCTGTACGACTCCAACCCGGATGGTGCGAGCGTAGATGTCAACGACTTCAGCGACGACCTCGACCAGGTCGAGGGCCACACGCTCGACGTCGGGGAACACGTCGCCGTCGGCGTGGCGTTCGACCCGGGCGTGGCCAGCCACGACGACAACGCCGAACTCGATAAGTTCGACTCGGTAGCGATCAAGGCGACCGAAACGACCGATACGACCGATACCGGATAGTACCTCCCCGCACCGACTACTCTCTCCTGCTCCGCCCGGTCCGACCACCTGCTCATCGAGCGAGAGGTCTGCCGGTAGGCTCCTCTCTCACCGACATGGAATCGGGCGTGACGGCAACGCCGTTCCCTTCGAGAGGGACGTCCGGGGCGGGCAAGCCATTCATGTATATTAAACCTTCGGCCGTTTACGGCTCTCGAAACGGCAGGCGCGGTCTTCAAGCGGAGCGAGACGGGAAGTCAGGCGGTGCGTGACGGCGTTCAAGCGGCACAATACAAAGTCGGTATGGGATGTGGTGGTCTCCGTATGCCATCGCGCAGAAACATTCTGATCGCACTCGGTGGGAGTGCGGCCGCAGGCGGTGCCGTGTTCGGAACAGGTGCGTTCGATCGGGTGTCCGCGAGACGGACCGCAACGGTCAGTATCGTCGGTGACGCAAACGCGTACCTCGGATTGAAAGCGACCAGTGACTACGCCGATGATAGCAGTGGTAACCAACTCGCGTTGAAATTTGACAATAGCAATAAAACTACCGGTGGCGGAACGGGCTTCGGAGAAGATTCAACGTACGTCTTCTCCGGCGTGTTCGACATCGTCAACCAGGGCACTCAGACGGTTGATTTAGGTGGTAACCAGAGCACGGTCACTGATGGGGATGGTGACAAAATTAATGGATCAGACACAAACAGCGGAATAAAATCCTTCGAGCTGTACGCCGTTTCGGATACCGACGACGATGGTGATGATGAAATCGCTCCACTAACCGAGACCGATGAAGATGGCAATGTCC
>JAHENN010000056.1 GCA_018609665.1 Haloarculaceae archaeon
AATCGAGCAGGTTCTCGTAGTAGATCGACAGCGCCCCTTCGACCCCACCGACGTCGGTCTCGAAGTCGAGCTGGAAGTCGTCCTCCTTGATGGAGGTGACCTTGTCGACGCTCGTCCCGGTGGCCGTGGCGGCCTGTTCGTCGATCCAGTCGCCCCCCCGCGCGACGGAGAACTTCATCACCGGCACCGCGTAGTAGGACAGACAGACGTTCGTCATGCCGGCGCCGAAGGAGATGCCGAGGCCGGTGAAGGAGTTGTCGGCCAGCTCCGAGTAGATGACCGACATCCCCTCGTTGATCGGTTCGGCGTCGTACCCCATGTCGTCGAGCAGCGACTCCAGGGTCTTCTGGTGGTACAGCGTCGACAGGTCCGAGTCCATCGGGTCGGCCGGCGAGGAGTAGTAGAGCCGCTCGTTGGGCCGGTCCGGCTCCCCGACCACCTGCTCGATGATGAGCTTCATCATCGGGATGGCGGACTTCTCGTCGCTGGAGAGGATGCCGTTCTGCATCGGCCGGCGGGTCTCCTTGTTGAAGATGTTCGCGAAGTCCAGGGCGTCGTCGCCGACGACGTACACCTGGTCGTCCTTCCGGATGTGGAGGACGTCGCTCCGGGACAGCATCTGCTCGGCCATGTCCGAGTACTCGATCTCCACGAAGGAGTTCCGCTGCTGGACGTACACCGTGTCCGTGCCGTCCTGTTGTGCCGAGATGATGTTCATCGTTCCGACGTCGAGGCCCTTTGCCATACCCGGGAAGGTGGCGGCCAGGCAAATAAATATGCGTGGTGGCTCCGGCGGCCTACCGGAGCCCGAGCCGCGCGAGCAGGCGGCCGACGAGCCCGGCGTTCTCGGTCGGGTCGACCGGCACCTCGTCCCGCTGTTTCTGCTGTTTGAGCTCGTTGAGGGCGGCCGTCTCGTCGTCGACGGTCGAGTCGCTGGTCGCCGTCGACGGCTCGCCGCTGGTCAGCTGCTGGAGCCCCTCGACGTTCTCGTCGACGCCGCCCGAACTGACGGTCCGGTCCGGCTCGGCGTCGACCGTCCCGAGTGCGTCGTCCGCGAAGTCGGTGTTGAACTCCAGCCGGCGGTTCTCCTCCCGTTCGATGCCGCCGAGGGTGAGGTCGACCTCGGACATCGCCTCGTCGATGTCGGCCTCGACCTGCTCGTCGCTGACCGTCTCGCCGGGCGACTCCCGGTCGGGGTCGATCTCCGACGGCGCCGGCGCCCGGACCTGCTCCAGGCGGTAGGCCACCAGCGCCGTCCCCGTCGCGGCGGTGACGACCGCCAGCCCGACGGCGTACGTTCCGACGACCAGCAGCGTCTGCGTCGTCCCGAACTCGAACCACTGGCCCGGGTAGTAGGTGAGGAACGCGGCGGCGGCGACGAGCGTCACGACGACGCCGGCCGCGCCGATCCACTCGATGCGCCGCTCGTTCGGCAGGAGGATTATGACGCCCAGGAGCGCCAGCGGAATCGAGAGCATCCCGAGCAGGTACGCCGGCTGTGCCACGGCGAAGTAGCCGTCGGCCCGGAGGCCGTAGACGGAGGCGCCGTAGGCGAACAGCGACAGTCCGAGAACCGCGAAGCCGACCGCACAGAAGAACAGCCCGAACCCGAGGTAGACGTCCGTCTCGGTCTCCGGTTCGCCGATGTACCGTTCGTACAGCCGGATGAGGGCGTTGTCGGGGGAATCCTCGTCGGACATATGCGGCCCGTACGGAAGCATCCGTAATGGGTGTTTGGCCGCGTCTGAGCCCGGCAGCCGCCGAGGCGGCGGAGTCGGCGCCCGCTCAGGCGGCGTCGTCGGCGTCGTCCGGCTCCGGCTCCGACCCCGCCTCGTCCCGCCTCGTCTCGACGTCCCGCAACCGCTCGACGGGGTCGTCCTCTTCGCGCGTGCGAACCTCCGTCGCTCCCCCGGGGTCCAGCCGTGGGCCGTCGTCGTCCGTCTCGTCGGCGTCGCCGTCGGACGCCGTCCCGTCGCCGCCGGACGCCCCGAGCCAGCCGCGGAGTCGGTCGAGCAGCCCCATCAGTAGTGCTCGAAGAGGATGGCCTTCACGTCGTCCTTCGTTCGGGCGGTCTCGACGGTTCCGTCCTCGAGTTCGACCTCGTAGCGCTCGTCGCCGTCGGCCTCCCGCCACTTGTCATCGTGTCGCTCCAGCAGGTTCAGCAGCCCCGCCGGACCGCCGTCGAGGTCGCCGTCGCCGTCGGCGTCCACGCCGGGGTCCGGCAACGCCGACCCGTCGTCGGCCGCCGAGTCCTCGTCCGCCTCCGCCGTCGTCTCCTCGTCGGCGTCGTCACGGTCGTCGGCATCGACCCCGGGCGCGTCGAGCTGCCGGTCCCGCTCGTCGACCGACTCCGCCAGGTCGAGCAGGTAGTCGACGACGTCCTGCGGCTGGACGGTAGCGTACGGGCCCGCGTGCTCGGCCGCCAGCTCCTCCCGGAGCGCCTCGAACCGCTCCTGCTGGGTCTCGGTGATCTGAAGCTCCGGCATGGCGCCCCGTACTCGGCGGCGGTACAAAACGGCACTCCCCGCGCGGTCAGCCGCCGTCGCCGCCGACCCGGACGACCGCCGGCTCAAGGTCGCCGTCCAGGTCGTCGGGGTTCCCGGAGTCGTCCGCGTCGTCCGCCTCCGCGTTGTCCGCATCGTCCGCCTCCGCGTCGTCCGCATCCGCGTCGTCCGTGTCGGGCGCGTCGCTCGGCTCCACGCTCACGCCGTCGGCGTCATCGGGGTCGCCGAACCGGGTTCGGAACCGCGTCATCGCCTCGTCCCACGACTCCACCGCCTCCGGCTCCGCCCCGTGTTCGACGTCGATGCCGACGTACTCGCAGTCCCCGCAGACGTACGACTCCTGTTCGCCGAGCCGGTAGACGGTCACGGCCCCGCCGCACCGAGGACAGTCCATGCGTCGACGTTCGGACCACCCTGTCATAACGTTTCGTCCCGCAGCCGACGACTCGGCCGGACGTTTGAAGCCCGGGGGGCCGCATCGGGCGGTATGGGACGCACGGTGGTCGTCGCGGGCGTCGGGCCGGGGCTCGGCGCGTCGGTGGCGGAACGGTTCGCCGCGGAGGGCTGTTCGGTCGCGCTGCTGGCCCGCTCGGAGTCGTACCTCGAGGAGCTGGCCGACCGGCTGACGGCGGAGACGCCCGGCGAGGCGCTGGCGCTGCCGACGGACCTCGCGGACCCGATGACCATCGACCACTCGATGGAGCGGCTCCGGGAGGCGTTCGGCCCGGTCGACGTCCTCGTCAACCACGCCAGCGCGGCGTCGTGGGACGGCCTCGTGGAGCAGGACCCCGACGACTTCCGGCGGGCGCTGGCGGTCGGCCCGGAGGCGGCGCTGCACTGCTCGCAGGCCGCCGTCGGGGACATGCTCGACGGCGACGGCGGGACGGTCATCTTCACCGGCGCCACCACCTCCGTCCGGGGCCGGGAGGGCGCCGTCGGCTTCAGCGCCGCCAAGTTCGCCTGCCGCGGCATGGCCGAGTCGATGGCCCGCGAGCTCGGCCCGGAGGGCGTCCACGTCGCCCACGTCGTCATCGACGGCGCGATACGGCCGCCCGACGCCGACGACGACCCTGCGTACCTCGACCCCGACGCCGTCGCCGACGCCTACTGGACGCTCGTCGAACAGGACCGCTCGGCGTGGACGCTGGAACTCGACCTCCGGCCGCACGTCGAGGAGTTCTGAGGCGCGCGAGCGGTCGGTCGCCCGCCCGACGACGGCCGCCGTCACCCGACGACGTCGACCACCAGCCGGAGGTCCATCCGCCCGAGGACGACCGCCTCGACCCGCGGGTGGGCGGCGGCGTCGGCGGCGACCTCGCGGGCGGTCGCCTCGAGGTCGGCGTCGTCGGCCATGTTCACCAACGGCCGCACCGTCGCCCCGGCCGGGACGTTCTTCAGCCCGCCCCGGTCGTGGGTGAGGACGGTCGCGACGTCGGCCGGCCGGAGCGTCTCGCCGACCGACCGCCCGGTGAGGGCGGCCACCCGCTCCGGACGGTGGACGCGGTCGTCGGTGAGGCGCTCGCCGACGACGCGGGCGCTCGCGACCGGGACGACGACGTCGGCGGCGGCCGGCAGCCGCG
>JAHENN010000057.1 GCA_018609665.1 Haloarculaceae archaeon
CGCCACGCTCCTCGGGAGCGCGGCCCTCGCGGCCCGGCGGCGGGGTGTGGTCGGCCGCGGGACGGCCTGACCCGCCGGCAGGGGACGAACTCCGCGGCCCGCCGGCCGCGTCGGCGCTTCCGGGACACACTGATATGTGGTCGGCCGCAACCCCGACGGTAGGATGCCGACGACGCACCGCGACGGGTCGACAGCCCGGCGCGCCGCGCCCGGACGGCCGGTTGCCGTCGGTCGGGGGGCTGACGGGTGATCGTCGCCCGGTTCCGGATTGAACTGCCGGCGCACCTGTGGGTGTCGGAGCTGTCCCGGCGGTTCTCCGGGGCGGAGTTCAGGCTGCTGTCGGGCGTCCGCTCGGAGGGCCGGGCCGTAGAGCTCGGCGAGGTCCGGACGGACGCCCCCGACCGGGTGCTGGAGGCGATGGCCGACCACGAGGCCGTCTCGTCGCTGGAGGCCCTGGAGTCCGGCGACGACCGCGCTCTCGCGAAGTACGAGACGCCGCAGACGGACCTCTACGAGTTCGCCGAGCTGTCGGGCGTGCCGGTCGAGTTTCCCGTCGCGGTCCGGGACGGCCGGTACGACTTCGACCTGACGGGCACCCGGGCGGAGCTGGACGACCTGCGGGCGGTCCTCGAGGCCTCGCCGCTCGGTTACGAGCTGGAATCGCTCGTGGCCGGCGACGACGCCGACGGACCCCTGACCGACCGCCAGGACGAGCTGCTCGGGGTCGCGGCGCGGCACGGCTACTTCGAGGTGCCGCGGGGGTGTACGCTGGCGGAGGTGGCCGACGCCGCCGGGGTCGACACGTCGACCGCGAGCACGGTCCTGCGCCGGGCGCAGGCGCGGCTCGTCGTGCGGTACCGCTCCGGCGTCGACCGGCGGCGGTGAGCGGCGCGCGGCGGCCAGGATGCGGACGCGGACGGCCGACGCACGGCGCTGACAGCCGGCGCGTGGCGCGGCGGCCGCTCAGAAGTCCCCCAGCGTCGTCTGGTTCCGCTGGAGCGACTGCGCCGGGTACGACGTCTCCGCGGTGAGGTAGCCGGCGAACTCGTCGACGGAGCCGTGGGTGACGTACACCTGCTCGGGGTCGACGCCGCGGACCACCTCGAGCAGTTCGGAGTGGTCGCAGTGGTCCGACAGGACGAACGTCTCGTCGTAGTCGCCCCGGTACCTGAACGAGGAGTTGACGGCCCACCCGGAGAAGCCGGCCTTCAGCGCGCCGGTCGACTCCCGCAACCGCTCGACGAAGGCGAGGTGGTTGGTCTGGCCCGGCAGCACCAGCACGTCGCCCGCCTCGAGCGTCGTCGACTCGCCGTACCGCTCGGCGCCGAAGCGGACGTCCAGGTGGCGCTCGATGACGGCGTCGAGGTCGGCGATGGCGTCGCTGACGAGCAGCCGCGAGCGGCCGGCCCGGGCGGCCAGCCGCTGTATCTCCTGGGCGCGGCCGAAGCTGTACCCCATGCAGATGGCCGGTCGGTCGGCGGTGTCCTCGAACCAGTCGACGATCTCGGCCTCGAGTTCCGCCTGCGGCCGGAAGACGTACTCCGGGCTGCCGTAGGTCGCCTCGACGACCAGCACGTCCGCCGAGACGGGCTCGAACCCCTCGAGGTAGAACCGGTCCCGGACCGACACGTCGCCGGTGTACAGCACGCGCGTGGTCTCGCCGGTGGCGGTCGTACAGGTGACGAGGGCGGCCCGGGAGCCGGGGACGTGGCCGGCGTTCAGCAGCTCCACGTCCGGGTGGGTCGCCGGCTCCGGCGCCGTCTCGCGGCGGACGCCGGCCAGGGCGGCGGTCAGCTCCGAGCAGACCAGCGACGCCGGCGGCTCGTCGTAGAGGTGGTCGCCGTGGGCGTGGCTCAGCACGTTCACGTCGCCCGCCGGCGCGGCGGCGTCGGCCTGCACCACGCGGCCGTCCGGGAGCGTCACCTCGATGCCGTCGGTGTGGCGGACGGTCGTCACTCGCCGACGCTTGGGGCGGCCGGCTCAAAACCGTTCCCGTCGGCTACTGCTCGTCGTACAGCCGCTCGACCCGCTCGAGGCCGTCGGCGTCGGCCGGCGCGAAGTCCTCCCGGACGTCGAGGAACCGGGGGAACCGCAGCGCGTAGCCGGAGCCGTACTCCGGCGAGGCCTGGATCTCCTCGTACTCGACCTCGAGGACGACGGCCGGCTCCAGGTCGACCATCCGGCCGTCCTCGGCGACGACGTGGTCGGTCAGCCGGTCGGTGAGCGCCGCCAGCTCCTCGTCGGTGTAGCCCGTCGACAGCCGGCCGATCTCCGCGAACCCGCCGTCGGGGTCGCGACAGCCCAGGAACAGCCGTCCCAGGTAGTCGCTGCGGCGGCCCTCGCTCCACTGCGCGCGGGTGACCACCAGGTCCAGCGGCTCCATCACCGGCTTGGCCTTCATCATGTAGCCGACGCGGTTGCCCGGCTGGTAGCTCGCCTCGAGGTTCTTCAGCATCACCCCCTCGTGGCCGGCGGCCAGCGCCGACTGGTAGAACGACCGCGTCGCAGCGAGGTCGTCGGCCCGGCGGCCGGCCACCAGCTCGACCGCGCCGTCCGCCGGGGCGACGGCCGCCTCGAGGTGCGACAGCCGGGTCGACAGCGGCCGGTCGAACAGCGACTCGCCCCCGTGGCTGAGGACGTCGAACAGGTGGAGCGTGACCGGGATCTCCTCGGCCAGCTCCGCGACGTCGTACTTGCGCCTGATGCGGCGGGAGAACTCCTGGAACGGCACCGGCTCGCCGTCGTCGTCGTAGCCGACCAGCTCGCCGTCGAGCAGACACCGCTCGGCGGTCACGTGCTCGCGGACGGCCGCGACGACGTCGGGGAACTGCTCGGTGACCGTCTCCAGCCGCCGGGTGTACACCTCGACGCGGTCGCCGTCGACGTGGACCTGGACGCGGGCGCCGTCGTACTTGTACTCCGCCCGGACCGACTCCGGGTCGTCGGCGACGCTCTCGACGCCGTCCTCCAGGCCCTCGGCCTTCTTGGCGAGCATCACCTGCACCGGCCGGAACAGCTCGACCCCGAGGTCGTCGAGCCCCTCGCGGCCCTCGTCGCGGGCGGTCCGGGCGACGAGCCGGAGGTCGTTCGTCAGCTGGTGGGCGCGCTCGACGGCCGCGGCGGCCCCGTCGCCGCCGTCGAGGAAGGCCGCGGCGACCGCCTCGCGGGTCGTCCCGTCGCCGACGCCGAGCCGCATGTGCCCCAGCGCGGTCCGGACGAGGTAGCGGGCCTCCTCCGGGTCGGCGTCCGACAGCAGCCCGGCCACCTCGTCGACGCGGCGGTCCTGGCTGCCCGCGCCCTCGTAGTCGGCCAGCTCCCGCAGGCTGTCGTGGACCCGCCGGAGCGTCAGCGGCTCGGAGAACAGCGACTGCTGGGCGGCGTTGTCGACCGCCCAGGCGGCGGCGTCGCCCAGGTCGCCGGACTCCCGCCAGACGGACTCGATCTCCTCGCCCGACACCCCCGTCGCCGTCTCGATGGCCTCGGCCGTCAGGCTCGAGGACACCCCGAGGTCGGCGTCGACCCACGGCTCGAAGACCTTCCCCCGGACCGTCCCGACGAGCGGGCCCAGCTCGTCGGGGTCGGCGGCCGCCAGCGCCTCGGCCAGAATCTCGACCTTCTCGAGGTCCGCGTCGGTCTCCTCGAGCTCCCGGTAGACCGCCACCGCGTCGGCGTACTCCATCGACCGCCGGTAGGGCCGCCCCCGTCTTAGGGGTGCCGTCGGCCGCCGTGTGTCGCACCGTTTCCCGTCCCGCCCGGTCGAGACCCCTTTCCGTCCGCCGGCCGTCCGTCGACCACGACGTGAGCGACAGGGAACCGACGAGCGTGCTGCTGCCGACGACGGAGTGGAGCCCGGTCTGCGAGCAGCTACAGGCCGGGCTGGCGGAGGACGACGAGCTACTGGTGCTGTGCGACACCGAGGCCGACCCCGTCGCCGGCCGGGACGCCCCGGACGGCGTCGCGGTCGTCGCCGCCGGCGAGCCGGAGGGCTGTTCGGGCAAGGCCAACGCCCTCGCGACGGGAATGGAACGGGCCGAGAACGACCGGTTCGTCTGGACCGACGACGACTTCGACCGGTCGCCGGGGTGGCTCGACCGTCTCGTCACGGCGAGCCAGCGCCGCGGCCCGACGACGCTGCTGCCGGACTTCGTCGGCGGCGGCTGGTGGCACCTCGCCAAGCCGGCGCTGCTGCTGGTGGTCGTCGTCCGGACGCTCCTCGTCGAGCGCCGCGGGGACGACGAGGCCTTCCCGTGGGGCGGCGGCGTCGCCTTCGGGCGCGCCGACCTCGAGGACGGCGTCGACGCGCTCGTCGCGGACCTGCGGCGCTGTCTGAGCGACGACCTCGTCCTCGACGACCACCTCCGGCGGTGTCGTCGCGACCCGGAACTGACGGCGACGGTCGTCGTCGACGGCGACCCGAAGAGCGTCGCCGACCGGCTCCTGCGGTACCTCCGGGCCGACCACGTCCACACGGACGGCGGCCTGACGACGGAGCTCGCGCTGTGGTGTGCCGCCGGCGCCGTCGCCGTGCTCGCGCCGCTTCCGGCCGCGGTCGCCGCGACGGCGGCCGTCGCCGTCGCGCTCTC
>JAHENN010000058.1 GCA_018609665.1 Haloarculaceae archaeon
AGGGCGTCCCCGAGGAGACCCGCGGCGCCGACGAGGACGGCACCTCCCGGTACCTGCGGCCGCTGCCCGGCGCCGCCCGGATGTACCCCGAGACGGACGTCCCGCCCGTCGAGCCGGACCCCTCGGCGGTCGATCCGCCGGAGCTGCTGACCGAGCGGATCGACCGCTACCGCGAGGAGCACGGCCTCGACGCCGGGCTGGCCGAACAGGTCGCCTACGGCGAGCACACCTCGACCTTCGAGGCCGCCGTCGAGCGGGGCGTCGACCCGACGACCGCCGCCGATACGCTGGAGGGGACGCTGACGGAGCTGCGCCGGGACGACGTCCCCGTCGGGCGGCTCACCGACGACCACCTGCTGGTCGTTCTGGAGCTCGCCGCCGACGGCGAACTGCCCAACGAGGGGATCGGGCCGGTGCTGTCGGCGCTGGCCGAGGACCCCTCGCTGGACGCCGAGGCGGCGATGGAGGCGGCCGGCGTCGGCGGCGCCAACCGCGAGGCCGTCCGCGAGGTCGTCGAGGAGGTCGTCGAGCGCAACGCCGACCAGGTCGAACGCGAGGGGATGGGCGCCTTCTCCGGGCTGATGGGCGAGTGCATGGGCGAGCTCCGCGGGAAGGCAGACGGCGAGGTCGTCTCGGAGCTGCTGCGGGAGGCGATCGGCCGCCGCGCCTGATTTCGCTGGGCTCAGTCCCCGTCCCCGCCTCCGCCTTCGTCGCCGGGCGGCGGAATCTCGCCGCGGGCGACCATCGCGCCGCGCCGCAGCACGCCCCGTAGCGTCCGGGCCTCCCGGCCGGTCGGCTGTCCGCGGGCGACGAGCCGCCGGAACAGCCGCTCGGTCTTGTCGACTTTCTCCTCGGGGTGGCCGACCGCCCGCAGGTAGTCGTCGAACGTCCCGTACAGCCCCTCGATCTCGGGCTCGTCGGCCCGCTCGTGGGGGTCGTCGGGGTGCTGGACCGCCTCGACGGTCAGCTCTCGCAGCTCGTACAGCACGACCGTCGCGGCCTGTGCGAGGTTCATGACGGGGTAGTCGTCGGCGGCCGGCACCGAGCAGACGCGGTCCAGCCGGGCCAGCTCCTCGTTGGTGAGGCCGACCCGCTCGCGGCCGAAGACGATACAGACGTCGGCGTCGAGCCCGCCGAGCTCGTCGGCCAGCTCCGCGGGCCGGACGAACGGATACCGGACGTGCTTGGTGGCGTCCTCGTTGGTGATGGCGGTCGTCCCGACGGTGTAGAAGTTCTCCACGAGGAACTCGAAGTCGACCTCGCGGGCGTCCGGCAGGACGTCCGCCCGCGCCTGACCGGCGAAGCCGTAGGCCTCGCCGTCGGGGTCGAGTTCCGGCGGGTCGACGAGGTACAGCTCCGAGAGCCCGAAGTTCTTCATCGCGCGGGCGATGGTGCCGACGTTGCCCGGCGTCTCCGCGTCGACGACGGCGACGGCTATCTCGACCATCTCACGTCACGCTCGAGTAGTCGGTCCCCAGGGCGTCCAGCTCCTCGTCGTCGATCTCCTCCAGGGCCTCCTCGAGTTCGGGGACGTCCTCGTCCATCTCGGGGGCCGGGACCCGGTCGGGCTCGGTGTCGACGTGCTCAAGCCCGCCGTAGCCCTCCGGCGCGCGGTTGCCCTCGGCGAACCACTCGTGGAAGATGTCCGCGAAGTGTTCCTCGCCGCGGTGGTCGCTGCCGCCGGCCTCGCGGTACCAGTAGAGGAACTCCGGCTCGTGGTCGGGACACAGCAGCACCTCCCCGAGCGGCTCCCCGTAGACGATGCGGGCGACGTTGCAGTCGGATTTGGCCTCGTTGAGCAGGTAACAGACGTCGCAGGGCTCGCCGGCGACGACCCGCAGCCGGACGAGCCGCCGTCGCGTCTCCTCGCTCAGCTCCTCGAGCGGCCGTAGCTCGCCGTCGTCGTCGAACACCTCCTCCTCGTCGAAGCGCCAGCCGCGAAGCGCGATGGAGACCTTCCCCATGGGCGGCGGTTCGTGGCGGCCGGGCATAAGCGCGTCCGTCCGTGCCGAACGCCCGGAACCGGACGGCCTCGGCCGCTGCCGGTCGGGATGTGAGTACACGAACGGCAAACGCAGCCAGCCTCGGCGTCGGCGACGACCGCCCACCTCGCATCGGGGATGCCGGACGTCGCCGTGGAGTCGCCGCACGACCGGAGTGCCCTTGACGACCCTGGCGGGGCCGCCGTTCACGCCGACGACAGCTCGTCGGCGAGGCCGTCGGCACCGTCGACGTCGGCCGGGGTCGGCCGACGAGAACTTCGAGCCGCATCGGTCGAGGCGGAGCCGGAGCCGGAGCGGCTCGAGACGGTCGCCGAGCCCCCGGAGGACATCCGGCGACGCCGTCCGCTCGACCGAAACCCGCTATACGATGTCGCCGCCCGCGCCCTCGGGCGGGCCGCCGACGGCCCGGAGTAGTCCGACGGCCGATCGACGGCCGGCGGACACGACGAGAAAGCTTATACCAGAGCCGCCAGACGTTCCGGTGGATGTCCTGAGGGCACATCCGGGTAGGGGTACCTTGGTGTCCTCGGGACCCAGTCTTCAACTCCGGTAGCATGCAATACGAGGAGTGGCAGCCGGCGTACGAGGCGATACTGGCGGCGTTCGGCTACGGCGAGGCCGGCGACCGGCGGGGCCGCGACGCCCTGCTTGCGGCCCTCGGTGACGGCCGGCCGCTGGCGGTCGGCGACCTGGCGCTGTCGGGGACCGTCGCGGTCTGCGGCGCCGGCCCGTCACTGGCCGAGGATCTGCCGGTGCCGCGGCGGGCCGACGCCGTCGTCGCCGCCTCGACGGCCGTCGACGTCCTCCGGGACGCCGGCGTCGCCGTCGACTGCATGGTCACCGACCTCGACAAGAACCCCGACACGACCCGCGAGCTGGCGGCCGCCGGCACGCCGGTGGCCGTCCACGGCCACGGCGACAACGTCGACGCCGTCCGCCGGGTGGTCCCGCAACTCGAGACGGCGGCTGTCCTGCCGACGACCCAGACCGAGCCGCGGCCGCCGGCCGTCAACCCCGGCGGCTTCACCGACGGCGACCGGGCGGCGTTCCTGGCCGACGCCTGCGGTGCCGACCGGCTCGTCTTCGCCGGCTGGGACTTCGACGACCCCTCCGTCGGCGCCGAGAAGGCCCGCAAGCTCCACTGGGCCGAGCGGCTGCTCCGCTGGCTCGAGCGCCGCCGCGGCGAGCGGTTCGCCCCACTCGACGGCCGCCGCGACGACCTCGAGTTGCCGTGGACGTAGCGGCCGTCGCCCCCGGACGCCGACCGGGAGAAGACACTTTACCACCCCCGAGCAAGCGCGGGTATGTCCTCCACGGCAGACGGCGGCTGCGAGAAGTGCGGGCACACGGAGACGGAGGTCGGCACCATCTCGACGACGGGCGGCGGCCTGAGCAAGATGTTCGACGTACAGACGAACAGCTTCAAAGTCGTCTCCTGTACGAACTGCGGCTACTCGGAGCTGTACCGGGACGACACCGCCGGCTCCAGCGACATCGTCGACGTCTTCCTCGGCTGATGGCCGGGGGCGGCGCCGCCTTCGCCCTGGTGGTCGTGAGCCTGCTGGCGCCGCTCGCGCTCTACGCCGCGGTCCGAGCCGAACACGACCGCCGCGAGAAGATGAGCCGTGAGGAGGCCGAACGGGTCGCCAGGCGGGACACCGGCGACGAGTGAGTATCAACAGTAGTAGGGTAGGTTCCGTTTTCAGTTACTGTGCGGAACAAACTCAAACCCTCGCGCTGAAATCGACGTTGACGGTTCGAACGCCATCGGCCGGCTCCGGTCGCGCGGCGCACGGCTCACGGGGCTCGCGGTTCCCTGCCGTCACCGCTCGCACGGACGGTGGTCTCCCATCGGTCGACCGCCCGCTCGCCGGTCGCCACTCCGAGGCCCCTCGCGGCTTGTCCCGGACGACTCCCCGCGGTCGTCGTCCGGCGTTCGCCTCACTTTGTTCGGCTCGCCGCCGCCGGACGTCCCGGACCGGGCAGTCAGCTGCGCCACCCGCCTCATGGCGTTGCGCCGACGCCGTGAGGACGTTCGAAGTCTCTACGTCGAGGGCAAGCGCAAGCTAACCTGATCACTCCTCCATGTACCTTGTGCGCCGCTTCTGACGAGCTTCAGGCACGTTCCCGGTTCCGTCGTCGCGACGCTCGACCGTGCCGGCCGGGCGTTTCGTGACCGGAATCAAAATCCCGTATCACCGACAACCGCTACGGCACCAGAACGACCTTGCCGGTGGAGTTGCGGTTCTCGATGAACTCGTGGGCATCGGCGGCCTCGGCGAGGTCGAAGGTGTGGCCGACCTGCACCGCGAGGGTGCCGTCGCCGAGCAGCTGGGTCAGCTCCGGCACCGCGCCCATCACGCGCATCGGCTGCTGCTGGAGCGCCCGCCCGAGGTGGTAGCCGATGACGGTCTTGTTGCCGAACAGCAGGTCGGCGGTGTTCGGCCGGCCGGGCTCGCCGGAGGCGGCGCCGAACGACACCATCCGGCCGAACGACCGCAGCGCGTCGAGGCTCCGGTCGGTCGTCTCCCCGCCGACCCCGTCCAGCACGATGTCGACGCCCTCGCCGTCGGTGAGCTCGTCGACGCGGGCGACGAAGTCCGCCTCGGTGTAGCGGATTCCATGGTCCATCCCGTACTCGCTCGCGGTGGCGAGTTTCTCCTCGGTCGAGGCGGTGCCGATCACCTCGGCGCCGGCCTCGTCGGCCAGCTGGACCGCGGCCGAGCCGACGCCGCCCGCCGCCGCGTGGACGAGCACCGTCTCGCCGGCCTCCAGGTCGCCCCACTCGTGGAGGCAGTTGTGGGCGGTGAGCCACTGGACGGGGAAGCCGGCCGCGGCCTCGAAGCCCATCTCGCCGGGGATTTCGAGCAGGCCGCGCGCGTCGGCGACGGCGTACTCGGCGTAGCCGCCGCCGTCGACCAGCGAGACGACCGGCTCGCCGACCTCGCGGGCGACGCCCTCGCCGACGGCGTCGATGACGCCCGCCACCTCCATGCCCGGGACGTATGGCGGCTCCGGGCCGCCGTGGTAGTGGCCGCGGCGCTGCATGATGTCGGCGAAGTTGATTCCGGCCGCGCGGACCTCGATGCGGACCTCCCCCGCCCCCGGGTGCGGCGGCTCGGCCTCGCTGACGGTCATCGTTCCGGCGTCGCCGAACTCCGTGACCTCGACGGTTCGCATCGTCATGACCGGACCTGCGAGCGCCGGGGTTATGAGTGTGCGTGCGGCCCGAGCGGGGGTCGAGCGGGCGGTCGGGGTCGCCCGGCGCGTCCGGCGACCGCTCAGATTCGGCCCTCGAGCTCGAAGAAGAGCGCTGCGCCGGAGTCCTCGGCGTTCGGCGACGGCGCCGGCTCGCGCTTGTGCCGGTTCTCGACCACCCGGTGGGCGTACCGGGCGACGAACGACTCGTCGACGCCCAGCGAGTCGGCGGTCCCCTCGATGCCGAGGTCCCGCTCGACGAGTTCGTGCAGGAGGACGTCTAGCAGGCCGTACGGCGCCCCGAGCTCGATTTCGTCGGTCTGGCCGGCCCACAACCCGGCCGTCGGCGTCCGCTCGACGACCGCCGTCGGGACGCCGACGTGCCGCGCCAGCCCCCTGACCTCGGTCTTGTAGAGCCCCGCGATCGGCCGCAGGTCCGCCGCGGCGGCGCCGTGTTTGGTGTAGTACCCCAGGAGTAGCTCCGTCCGGTTGATGGTGCCGCAGACGAGCCGGCCGGTCACGTTGGCGGCGTAGTAGGCGACGACCATCCGCAGGCGGGCGAGGGCGTTGCCGACCGCGAGCCGGTCGGTCTCGGGGGATATCGCCGGGGCGACCGTGTCCTCGAAGACGCCGAGCAGCGGCCGCAGCTGGATGGTCGTCGGTTCGACGCCGAGAGACTCGAGGGCCGACTCCGCGTCGACGGCGTCCTCGCCGTCCGACAGCATGCACGGCAGCACGAGCGCGGTGACGGCGTCGGCGCCGAGTGCCTCGACGCAGAGCGCCGCCGTCAGCGCCGAGTCGACGCCGCCGCTGACCAGCACCACCACGCCGTCGGCGTCGGCCGCCGCGACCGTCTCCCGGACGAACGTCAGCAGCTCCTCCCGCAGCGCCTCCAGCTCCGCCTCGTCGGTGCGGAACGTCAGCTCCGGGAGGTCGTCGACCGCGTCGATCATCCGCCCGGCGCGTCGCGGCCGCCGCCGCTCGCCGGCGCGGAGCGCACGGCCCCGTTCGTTCCGACTGTCGTTACGAATTGTTCTCGAATCACGGTCAAAAGACGACGGATGAACCGATTAAAGCCTTTCTGAACACATGTTCGTACACTCAATACTGTAATAGGTGATACAACGAAAGCCGTCGGACGCGGTCCGCCTCCCGCGACGGGTCCCGACGCGGTGTAGCGGCACGAGCCGCGACCGCCGGTCGCCGTGTCCGGGCCCGCGGCCTCCGGTGTCCCCGTCGCTCCGGAGCGATGCGGGCCGTCACTCCGGGCCGGAGTCGGCGCTGCGACGGAACAGCCCGGCGAGGCTGTCCGGCCGGAGCCGCGGCCCTCCGGCACAGGCCGTCCGGTAGGTGACCCCGACGGCCACGCCCCAGACGAGGTGCGTCAGCAGGCCCGTGACCGGGAGATTGGGGAACGGCACGGCGACGCCGAGCAGCCGGGCCCAGGCGGGCATCAGGAGGCCGGCGGCCACCAGCCACAGCAGGGCCCCGAAGGCGGCGCCGACGGCCGCGGTGCGGAGCCGGCCGGAGGCGACGTCGTCCAGCCGGGTCGCCGAGAGACCGGCCGCCAGCAGCAGCGCGAAGGTGACGCTGTGGAAGAGGTGGGTCACCCAGCCGACGACGGCGCTCTCGACGCCGTAGAGGGCGCCGATGACCGCCACGCTGCCGGTCGCCTGCAGCAGCAGCCCCATCAGGACGCCCCCGACGACGCCGGCGACGGCGGCCGACCGGACCCGTGCCCTGGCGACGCCGTCGACGGTCGCGATACCGTCGCCGGGGGCGGTCTCCGGCAGCCGGATGCGGAGCGGCGGCCGGCGGTCGCGGCCGTCGCCGACCGTCTCCACGACGCCGCCGTGGCGCTCGACCACCAGCTCGACCACCCGGAGCAGGAACCGGGCCGACGGGGTCGCGGCTGCCTCGCGCTCGCCCGACGACGGGCCGTCGACCGCGATTTCGACGCCGTCGTCGACCGACGCGTCGACCCGGACCGGCCCCGAGGGGGCGTGCTCGCCGACCCACTCGACGGCCTTCCGGACGGCCAGCCGGAGCCGCCCGTCGGCGAGGACGTGGGTACCGGACGGGAGGTCGCCGACGGCCGTCTCGGTCGCCGGTGCCTGTCCGCCGAGAGCTGCCACCTCCTCGCGAACGAGCGTCCCGACGTCGGCCACACGGCGGCGCCCCGGCTCGGCGTCGTCGGTCACGTCCGTGATGGAGTTGACCGTCATCTCCAGCCGCTCGACGGCGTCGTTGATTGCGTCGACGGCCTCGGGGTCGTCGTCGCTCGCCAACTCGGCCATCCCGTCGATGACCGTCGCGGCGTTGAGCACCTCGTGGCGGAGCTGTTCGTTCACCAGTTCGCCGAACCGCAGTTGCGTGCCGAGTAGCCGGCTCCGGCGGGCGTTGGCCGCGACGCGGTCTCCGAGGACGGCGCCGCCGAGGGCGCCGACCAGCGCCAGCGTCGACGCCAGCCCGGCGTCGCCGAGGCCCGTCCGGCCGACGAGCGAGGCCACCGCCAGCGCCGCCAGCGCACCGACGCCGCCGACGTAGACGTACTTCGCGACGGTGTCGACGTAGCGCTCGGGGAAGGCCCCGACCGCCAGGGCGACGCCGACGGCCGTCAGCGACAGCCCCGCCGCCACCGGGGCGACCGCGACCGGCAGAAACAGCCCGGCCGGCTCGACTCCGACGAGCGCGGTCACGAGCGTCTGCGTGACCGTGTAAGCGAACACCGCGATCGCGAGGCCGCCGAGCTTGATTCCGTTGAGACTCATGAGCGTTTCCCCCGAACCGGACGCCCGTTTCCCAAGCCGGACGCTTGACCTGATGCACGTACGTGATACCACTATAAAAACGACTGGCGGTCCCCCGGCCCCGCCGACCATTGGGCAAAGGTTTAGATGCCGGCGGACGGTCGCGGCCGGCCGGCGCGCGTAGTTTTATGCGGTTTCGGACGCGGGCACCTCTATGGGTCACGACTGTTCGTTCCTGTCGGCGCTGGAGCTCGACGGCGAGGTGTCCTTCGAGGCGGCCGCCCGGGAGAGCCACGCCGCCGACTGGGTGGCGGCGGAGGCGGGGCTCGGCGTCACCCCGGACGCCGTCGTCTGGCCGGCGTCGACCGCCGACGTCTCGGCGGTGCTTTCCGCGGCCGACGAGCGGGGCGTCCCCGTCACGCCGTACGCCGCCGGGACGTCGATCGAGGGCAACGCCGTCCCGCTGTTCGAGGGCGTCAGCATGGACATGACGCGGATGGACGAGGTGCTGGAGGTCCGGCCGGCTGACCTGCAGATGGACGTCGAGCCGGGCGTCATGGGCGACGTCGTCGAGGAGACGGCCGCCGACCACGGGCTGTTCTTCCCGCCGATGCCGTCGTCGTCGAACCTCTCGACGATCGGCGGGATGATCGTCAACGACGCCGCCGGCCAGCGGACCGTCCGGTACGGCGAGGTGGCCGACTGGGTGCTCGGGCTGGAGGTGGTCCTGGCCGACGGGACCGTCGTCGAGACCGGCAGCAGGGCCGTCAAGACCTCGTCGGGCTACAACCTCACGGACGTGGTCGTCGGCAGCGAGGGAACGCTGGGCGTGGTCACCCGGGCGACGCTGGAGCTTGCGGGCCGCCCGGAGCAGATCCGGGGCGGCCGCGCCGTCTTCGCCTCGATGGACGACGCCGCCGAGGCGGTCGCCGACGTCGTCCGGTCGGGCGTCGACGTCGCCAAGCTCGAGCTCGTCGACCCGCTGGCCGCCGAGATGGCCGACGACCACCTCGACACCGGCCTCCCGGACGGCGCGACGATCTTCGTCGAGTTCCACGCCAACCACGGCGTCGACGAGGAGATCGCCTTCTTCGAGACGGTGCTGGACGCCCACGACGCCGAGACGTTCGAGATTGCCGGCGACGACCGGATGGAGGAGATCTGGCGCGCCCGCGACGAGCTCGCCTTCGCCGTCCAGGGGTACGACCCCGACCTGGAGCCGCGGCATCCCGGCGACGTCACCGTCCCGATCAGCCGGTACCCGGACATCGTCCGGCACGCCAAGGACCTCGCCGACGAGCACGACCTGCTGCTGCCGTGTTTCGGCCACGCCGGCGACGGCAACGTCCACTACGCGGCGCTAATCGACCCCGACGACCCCGACGCCGAGGCCCGCGCCGAGGCCGTCTACGACGGCATCGTCGAGCGGGCCATCGAGTGGGGCGGCACCGCCACCGGCGAGCACGGCATCGGCATGGGGAAGCGTCGGTTCCTCGAGCTGGAGCACGGCGCCGACGGCGTCGAGGCGATGCGGGCGCTGAAGCTGGCGCTGGACCCCAACGACACCCTCAACCCCGGAAAGATCTTTCCCGAGACGGCCGACGGCGGCCGGGTCGACCGCCCGGAGCGGTGAGCGGTTGTCGCGCCGGCGCCCGGCAGTATCTGGGGTTTCATACACCGACGCGATACGTGGCATTTATTCCGCGACCCCCCGTGCCGTCGTGCGATGACGCGACACACGTCACGACGCTCGATGCTGCGTTCGCTCGGTGTGGCCGGACTGGCCGTCGGGGTGGCCGGCTGCAGCGGTACCGGCGGCGACGGCGGTAGCGCCGCGTTCGTCGCGGAGCTGTCCGACGACGGCTCCATCCCCGGTCACGAGGGGTCGAACTCCGACGGGACCGGCGAGGCCACCCTCGAGGAGACCGACGAGGGGCTGTCGTTCGAGGTCTCCTACGAGAACCTCGAGGGCGCGGTCAACGGCGTCCACATCCACGGCGAGGGAGCCGCCGACGGCGGCTACCTGGTCCGGTTCTTCGAGCCGGAGGGCTCCGACCACGCCGACGAGGCGATACTCACCGGCGAACTGCTGGCCGCCGACGGCGACACCATCACCGGCACCGTGCAGGACGACCACGTCAACCCGTCGGGCGACTACGACGGAGAGATCGAGACGGTGTCGGCGCTCGTCTCCGAGCTCGAAGACGCCGAGCTGGGGTCCAGCGGCGGCGTCGTCAACATCCACACCGAACACGCCCCCGACAGCGAACTCGCCGGCCAGCTCGAACCGCAGTAGCGACCGCGTCGATAAGGAGTTAACAGCCGCGGGCCCGAACCGCCGGCCGTGACGGACAGAGGGGACGTCGGTCGGCTGGTGCTGTCGGTCGTCCTGGTCGGGGCGCTCGTCGCCGCGGCCGCCTCGGCGGTCGTCGTCGGCTCCCACTACGACGAGGCCGACTACGAGCGCGGCGCCAGCGACTTCCGGGTCAACACCTACGGCGCGAGCCCGGCCGACCAGCGGCGGCCCGGCGCGGCCGACCGGAGTTACTGGACGGCGTCGATAAGCTACGGCATCCCCGAGGGCGAAAAGCTCTACCTGACGCGGACCGTCACCTACCGGCCGGTGCCGTCGGACTGCGCGCCGGAGAACACCGAGGAGTTCGGTATCGACCGCGACGCCACCTACGAGGGCGAGCGCCGCATCGACGAGACGGCCACCGAGAGCGTCAAGTCCTTCTCCCAGGAGACGGACGTCCGGGACCGCTACGAGGCCGAACTGGGCGAGTACGGCGACCTGACGACGACGGACTGGGCGTACGTCGAGCGGCTCCAGGTCGACTGGTACGCCCCGGACGACTTCGGCGCGCCGCTGGAGATCTACCGCGGCGACCGGTTCGTCAGCGCACAGCGGGACTGCGTCGACAACCCCGACGCCGCCGGCTGGTACCGGTTCGCGACGGTGAACGAGGGGGAGTTCGAGAACGGCACCGAGGTCAGCCAGGAGCGGCCGACGTTCAGCCACTGGTTCTACGTCTGCGACTGCGCGAGCCGCGAGGCGGCAGTCGAGACGCTCGGCCCGCCGCCCTCCGAGCGCGAGGCGTCGACGCCGACGCCGACCGCGACGCCCGCGACGGACACGGAGACGGGCGAGGCGACGCCGACCGCGACGGCAGCCGCGTCGTCCGCACCG
>JAHENN010000059.1 GCA_018609665.1 Haloarculaceae archaeon
AGCGTTTCGTACACGCTCGATTCGCCCATTTGCGTCCGGGCCACTTCGTCGTCGCTCAGGTTGCGATCCTCTTTGAACGGGCCCCCGTTTGCGAATTGCGGGAGCGGACAGAACACGTATGCATCGGGATCGTCCGGGTTGGGGTGGCCGGTTTGAAGCCACTGTCGGAGCGACGCCGCGGAGAGGAGTAGGTCACGCCACTTCCCGTTTTCATCCGCGTGTTTCAGCCCTTCCGCGTCGCCGTTCAACCGGAATTTCGCCTCTTGTAGATTCAGGTGTTTGATTTGGAGTGTCCGGGTCGCGCTCGCCCGCTGGCCGGTGTAAATCAGGAAATCGAATAGTGCTAAGTCGCGGTTGTTCCGGGCCACGCTCCGGAGTTCCTGGATCTCCTCGCGGGTGAGCATGTCGTCCGGGTCAACCGCGGTGTCCTCTTGCGTGGGGACCGGGAGTTCATCCGGGTCAATCCCCGCGTCGGCGTGCACGGCGTAGAACTTCCGGAGCCCGAGTGAATAGAGCCGGAGCGTCCCGTTCGTGAGCCCCTCGCCGTCTTGCTCCGGTTTCACGTCCGGGTGCGTCCCGTCTTTGTATTGCTGGAGGAGTTCTTTGAGTTCTAACTCGGAGGTATCGAGTAGGTCAACGTCTTTCGCAAAGCGCCGGCACTTCTTAACGTAGTTTTCCAGCGTGCTCGGGGCGTTCGTTTGCTCACCGTCCGGCACATCAACCAGCATATTGTCCGGATCGTACGCTTTCGCCATGTGGCGGATGGCGTCGGCGTTATCCGGATTCACGAACTCCGCTTTCTCTTTCTCGACCCGCTCTAATTCCCGCTCGAATTGCTGGGTTTGCGTCCCCATGCTACAACGATCAACGGCCACCGATGTAAGTATTCTTCATTATTACTGGGGGAAACAACGAGTACCTCTCCGGGATGACCTACGACGAGATGGCCGGCGGCAACGACTTCCCACAGCCCGACCAGAACGACGACCGCCGGTACCAGTTCTGAGCGGCGGTCGGGCCGTCGAGGGGCCGCCGGTCGGCGTCAAGCGGCCGCCTCGGCGGCCGCCGACAGCAGGTCGACGGCCATCGACACCTCCCGTTCGCGGACGTCCAGCGGCGGCAGCAGCCGGAGGCTCTTGTTTCCGCAGCCGAGCGTCAACAGCCCGCGTTTGACCGTCTCTTCCTCGACGGCGTCGCGGCGCTCCTTGGTGTCGAACTCGACGGCCAACATCAGCCCGCGGCCGCGGACGTCGACGGCGTTCGGGAGGTCGGCGTCGGCCAGCGCCGCCTTCGCCTGCTCGCCGCGGGCCTCGGCGTTGGCCAGCAGGTCCCGCTCGCGGATGACGTCGATGGTGAGCGCCCCCTGCATGGCGTCGACGAGGTCGCCGGCGCCCCACGTCGACGACAGCCGGGACATCTCGTCGGGGAAGACCTCTCCGCTCGCGACCGTGGCGCCGACGCGGGCCGCCTTCGCCGCGCAGATGACGTCCGGCTCGACGGCGAAGCCCTCGGCCGCCCAGAAGTCGCCCGTCCGGCCCATCCCCGACTGTATCTCGTCGGCGATCAGCAGGATGTCGTGGCGCTCGCACAGGTCGGCGACCTCCCGCATGAACGCGTCGCTGGGGACGTGGTAGCCGCCCTCCCCCTGGATCGGCTCGAGGATGAGGTAGGCGACCTCCTCGGGGTTGACGTGGCCGGTCTCGGGGTCCAGGGTGCGCCGCAGTTGGGAGGTGTCGCCGGCGAAGAAGCCACAGCCGCAGGTCGCCGGCGTGCAGCCGCTGTCCCGGCAGAACGGCGCGTCGTGGACGCTCGCCACCTCGGGGAACCTCCGGCGGTAGACCTCTTTCGAGCGGTTCAGCGACAGCGTCCCGAGCGTCCGGCCGTGGAAGGCGCCCTCGAAGGTGATCCCGTACTTGCCGGCGGTGTCGTCGTAGCAGATCTTCAGGGCGTTCTCGACGGCCTCCGCGCCGGAGTTCGACAGAAAGACGGTGTCCATGCCGGCCGGCGACA
The DNA here is from genome assembly GCA_018609665.1 of Haloarculaceae archaeon. GTDB lineage: Archaea > Halobacteriota > Halobacteria > Halobacteriales > Haloarculaceae > Natronomonas. The sequence continues at coordinate 2,011 of JAHENN010000059.1, forward strand.
CCTCTGTCAGCCGCTCCATCAGCTCCGCCGGCCCCGGGAACTCGGGGTCCGTCGGGTCGCCGGCGGTCGTGTAGAAGTCCTGACCAGCGATCTTCACCGGGTCGACCATCTCGAAGGCCTCCATCCGCTCCAGCAGGTCGGGGTTGTTGTAGCCCAGCGGGGCCGCGCCGACGTGGCTGGTGAAGTCCAGCAGGACGTTGCCGTCGGCGTCGGTACAGAACGGCCCGGTCGCCGGTTCCGTGACGTCCCAGACGAAGTCGTAGACGTAGGTGCTCGGCGCCGCGTAGCCGCCGTGGAAGTCGGCCCGCTCCCGGGCGAGCGGGCCGGGCATCTCCTCGACACTGGGGCTGGCCGTCTCTCGGTCCATGGCCGGGGGTCGGTCGCCTCGGTGTAAAAGGTAACTCGCGCCACGCCGCCGGGAGCGAAGCGATGACCCCGGCCGCCGCGAGTACCGGCGCGGGGTCGTATCGCCGACGAGCGCCGTTCTGGCAGTTACCGTCCGCGACAATCCGGACCGTGCGGGTCAACTCCGTCGGCGGTCGTGCCGGCGGGCGTCACTCCTCCCGGAGGCGCCGGCCGTCGCGCGGGCAGTAGTCGAACTCCGGGTCCCGGGCTCGGAAGCCGCAGGCCGGACACCGCTTCGTGGGGCGCTCCTCGCGGGCGGCCTCCCCCCGGAGCGAGGAGGAGAACAGGAACGGGACGAACGGGGCGGCGAGGAACAACAGCAGCGACCCGGTGTAGACGTAGACCACGGCGCTGACCGCGAGGCTGGCGACCAGCCCCATCAGGGCCGTGAGGGTACGGGACCCGATCATCGGCCGACTGTACGCGCCGGCGACGGTTCGGCGTTTCGGCACCAGCGTCGCGGGCGTCGCTATTCGCCCTCGAACTCGGGGTCGCGGTCGCCCATGAACGCCGTGATGCCCTCCATCAGGTCGTCGGTGTTGATGAGGTGGCCGAACGCCTGCGCCTCCAGCTCGAGGCCGGCCTCGACGTCCTCGTAGCCGCGGAGCATCGCCCGCTTGGTGAGCTTCTGGGAGATGGGCGGGCCGGCCGCGAGGTCGGCGGCGAACTCGTGGACCCGCTCGTCGAACGCCTCGGTCTCGACGACCTCGTTGACGACGTCGTAGTCGTACATCGTCTCGGGGTCGTACCGCTCGGCGGTGAAGACGATCTCCTTGGCGCGGCCGAAGCCGGCGATGCGGGTCAGCCGCTGGGTGCCGCCCCAGCCGGGCAGCAGCCCCAGGTTGTGCTCGGGGGTGCCGAGCTCCGAGCGCTCGGAGGCGAGCCGGAAGTCACAGCACAGCGCCAGCTCGAAGCCGCCGCCCAGCGCGAAGCCGTCGATGCCGGCGACGACGGGCATGTCCAGCTCCTCGAACCGGCCGAAGACCCGCTGGCCGTGCCGGGACAGCTCGATGGCCTCCAGCGGCTCGGCGCTGGACGCCATCGAGGTGACGTCGGCGCCCGCCGAGAACGCCCGGTCGCCCTTGCCGGTGATGAGCAGCGACCGGACCTCGTCGTCGGCCTCCAGCAGGTCCAGCGCCTCGTCCAGCTCGTCGAGCAGCTCCGGGTTGATGGTGTTCATCCGGGCCTCCCGGTCCAAGACGACCTGTCCGACCATGTCGCCGGGACGGCGAATCTCGATGTTCGTGAACTCGAGACCGTCGTCGTCGTCGCCGTCGCCGTGGAAGCCGCCGGCCTCGGCGGCCTCCCGCAGCCCCTCGGAGACCTCGAACCGCGGGTGGCCGGTCTCCTCGCCCAGCTCCTCGAGGGTCTCGACGAGCGCCTCCGGGCCCACGTCGTCGGCGATCTTCGCCGGGCCGTCCGGGAAGCCGGCGCCGAGCATCACCGCCTCGTCGATGTCGGCCGGCGTCGAGACATCGTCGGCGACGAGATTGCCCACCTCGTTGGCCATGACCGCCACGAGCCGGTGTTCGACCTCCTCGGTGCCGGCGTCGGTCGGGATGTCGGGGCCGTCGCCGTCCTCGTAGTCGTAGAACCCCTCGCCGGTCTTCTTGCCGTAGCGCTCGGCCTCGACGACCTCCTCGAGATACGGCGCCGGCTCGTAGGCCTCGCCCAGCACCTCGTGCATGTACTCCAGGACGTGGTAGGTGACGTCGTTGCCGACCTGGTCGCCGAGCTCGAAGGCGCCCATCGGCAGCCCCATGTCGAACTTCGTCGCCGAGTCGATCTCCTTCATCGTCGCCGACTCGTCGGAGACCATCCAGCAGGCCTCGTTCATCAGCGGCACGAGGATGCGGTTGACGATGAAGCCCGGCGAGTCCTTGTGGACCCGGACGGGCGTCTTGTCGAACGCCTCGGCCAGCTCCTCGGCGACCTCGAGCGTCTCCTCGGCGGTGTGGGCCCCGGAGATGACCTCCACGAGCTGCATCCGGACCGGCGGGTTGAAGAAGTGCATCCCGCAGAACCGCTCCGGCCGCTCGGTCACCTCCGACAGCTCCGTGATCGACAGCGAGGAGGTGTTCGTCGCGATGATGGCCTCCTCGGGGAGGTACTCCTCGACCTCCGAGAAGACGTCCTTCTTGATCTCCATCTTCTCCGGGACGGCCTCGACGACGACGTCGGCGTCGCCGACCGCCGCCTCGACGTCGACGTACGGCGTCACCCGCGCCAGGGCGGCCTCGGCGGCGTCGTCGGTGATCCGCTCCTTCTCGGCGAGCTTCTCCAGCGACCACTCGATGTCGTCGTAGCCGCTCTGGACGAACTCCTCCTTGATGTCCCGCAGGTTGACCTCGAACCCCGAGAGCGCGGCGACCTCCGCGATGCCGTGGCCCATGTTGCCGGCGCCGAGCACCGCGACGGTCTCGATGTCGTCGAGTTCCATTGTAACAGCCAGACGGTTTCGCCGCATTCGTTTCAACGTTTCTGTCCGGGGCGGCCCCGGACGAACGCGCCCGCCGACCGACGCCCGGTCCGCTACCGCGACGGCCGGGAGGGCCGCCCTCGCCCGGTCCGTACTAATACGGCCGGCAGTGACCGTGGGAACTGTTTTGTGTTCCCACGCCCCGGTTGGGCCATGGAGTTCGGGATATCCGACGAGCAGGAGCGGATGCGCGAGGAGGTCCGTCGGTTCGCCGACAACGAGATCCGGCCCCACGCCTCGGAGTACGACCGCGAGGAGAAGTTCCCCCACGACATCGTCGACGAGGCCGCCGAGATGGGGCTCTGCGGCGCCACCATCCCCGTCGAGTACGGCGGCGCCGGCTACGACGCCGTCGACTCGGTGCTCATCGCCGAGGAGCTGTTCGCCGCCGACCCCGGCATCGGGCTGTGCATCCTCGCGGCCAGCTTCGGCACCGAGGCCATCGTCGAGTACGGCACCGAGGGGCAGAAGGAGCGGTTCCTCGAGCCCGTCGCCCGCGGGGAGGCCATCTCGGGCGCGGCGATCTCCGAGCCCGACACCGGGTCGGACGTCTCCTCGGTGTCGACGAGCGCGGAGAAGGACGGCGACGAGTGGGTCGTCGACGGCAACAAGATGTGGATCACCAACGGCTCCGTCGGCGACTTCTTCGTCGTGCTCTGCAAGACCGACCCCGACGCCGAAGGCCGGTACAACGGCTTCTCCCAGATCATCGTCGAGTCGGACCGCGACGGCTTCGAGGCCGACAAGATCACCGGGAAGATGGGCATCCGCGCGTCCGACACCGCCGAGTTGATCCTCGACGACGTCCGCGTCCCGGAGGAGAACCTCGTCGGCACCC
>JAHENN010000060.1 GCA_018609665.1 Haloarculaceae archaeon
CGGTGCAGCATCGGGTTCTCGTCTTCCTCGATGATTTCGACGTCCATGGTTACGTTACCCGCAGGTTCCCGCGAAACACGGAAAAGAATTTCGAAGCGGGCGGTTCGGCCGGCGAGCGCCGGCTCAGGTTTCGGCGACGACGACGAACGCCTCGCCGCCGGTACCGGGCACCCCCGTGCGCTCATCGAGCAGGATCTCGGCCGGGCCGAGCTGGTAGTAGCCCGTCCCGTCGGCGCCCGTCGGCACCTCGGTGAAGTACTCGTAGGTGGTCGTCTCGCCGGCGGCCGCCTCCTCGGCGAAGACGACGCGCTTGAGGCCGTCCTCCTCGCGCACCTCGGCGATGTCGGGGCTGTCCTCGTCGTAGACCGTCCAGGAGGCGGGAACGACGTCCTCGACCGTGCCGGCCTCGGGGGTGCTGACCTCGACCAGCTGGCGGCTGGTCTGGCCGGCGGTGTAGGCGGAGGCGCCCGTCGAGCGGCTGCCGGCGAGAACCGTGACCGTCTCCGGCGACGGCAGGTCTGCGCCCCAGGCGCGCAGGACAAGGCCGTTGTCGCCGCCGGTCTCGACGACGACCGGCGTCGGCGTCGGCGACTCGACCCGGCCGGCGGCGGTGCCCTGGCTGATGACGACCGCGAGCCGCTGGCCCGCCTCGACGGTGGCGTCCAGCGGCTCGACCGGCAGCCGCACCTCGAGTTCCTCGCCGGGGACGACGGTGCCGGCGTCCTCGCGGTCCTGGGCGTACCGGAGGTCGACCTGCCCCCAGCCGAGCCGCTCGGTGCCGCCGTCCTCGTCGACCGCGTAGACGTGCGCCGTGAGGTGGTTGGCCGGGCCGGTCGGCGTCGCGGTGACCTCGACGACCGGCTCGCCCGCGAAGCGGAACCGCTCGGCGAACGGCTCGGACTCGACGGTGACGCAGGCGTCACAGCCGGGCTGGGGGTTGGACGACTGGTTCGGGTCGACGTACACCGTTTCGCTGCCGGTCTCCTCGCTCGGCGCCGTCCGCAGGTCGCCGTCCGTCCCGAAGTACAGCTTCGTCGGCTCGGCCTCGGCCGGCGGCCACTCGTCGGCCTGGTACCACTCGCCGTCGGAGGCCTGAGCGTCGACCCGGGCCGCGAAGGGGTCCGTCGGGGTCGAGTCGTCGGTGTCGGCGGGGATCACGTCGTCGATCGCCTCGGGGTCACGGCCCTTCAGCTCGCTCTCGAACCACTTCAGCAGGAAGTCCGCCCAGTCGGGGTTGAACGCCGCCGTCAGCTCGTCGTCGTTGTTCTTGATGCGGCCGTCGTCGGGGTAGCGGTGGTCGAACTGCCCGAAGTAGACGTGGGTCTTGATGCCGGCCTCCCGGAGGGACTTGGTCCAGGGGTACACCTGCGAGGGGTCGACGTTCCAGTCCTGCAGGCCGTGGACCATCAGGATGCTGCCGTCGTAGTTGCGGGCGACGCCAGGCTTCAGCACCCGCGCGGTCCAGTAGCCGCTGGGGTCGTACTCGCCGGTCGCGGCGGCGTAGTTGGACCACAGCGTCCCCTGGGCGTAGTTGTCCGGACAGGACGCCCGCGAGAGGTACGTCCGCAGGCCCGTCCCCGAGTTCGGGCCGTGTTCGGCCAGCGAGATGACGTAGTAGAGGCCGTTGAGCACCCCGTACCCCCGGGACTCGGGGGAGCCGCGCTTGTACATCAGCTCGTGGATGTCCGGGACGCCGCTGAACGGCACCACCGTCGCCAGGTACGGATTGCCCTTCCGGGCGGCCATCCACGGCGTCGTCCCGTCGTATGAGCGGCCGATGATGGCGACGTTGCCGTTGGACCGCTCGTTCTCACCGAACCAGGTGACCGCCTGGTCGATGTCGGCCTGCTCGTTGGGCCCCATCAGCTCCATGCAGCCGCCGGAGCCGCCGGTGCCGCGGACGGCCACCGCGGCGACGGCGTACCCCTGCTGGATGTAGTTCTCCGCCAGCCGCCGGGTCCGGATGCAGTCCCGGACCGTGTAGCCGCGCAGGTCGCTGATGTACGGCGTCGCCCGCAGGATGACCGGGTAGTCGTCGCTCGGTTCGGCGTCGTCGAGCGGCGCCGGCCACGTGACCGCCAGCTGTATCTTCTCGCCGTCGCGGCCGCTGTCGAGTTCGACCACCTCGCTCTCGCCGAAGTCGTGGGTCGGCTCCCGCGACACCTCGGTGTAGAACTCCTCGCGGTCCGGATTGCAGTCGTAGCCGAAGAACGTGACGTTCGGCCCCGGCGCCGGGTCGTCCGGGACGAACTCCTGGCCGGCAGCCGACCCGACCAGCGACATTCCGGCCGTCCCGGCCGCCGCCGACCGCAGAATCGACCGCCGTGATACGCCGTCTCCGTCGTCGGAGTCGAACATGATACATCGTAACGCCCGGCATCATCGTACAAAACCGTTCCTACTGAAATTAACTAAAGAACGGCCGGTCATATCTGGTCGGCGGCGCACAGACATGTACATCGACGGGGGTCACCTTGGCGCGGCCGCGGCGGCCCGTCCGGCGAGCGGCGCTCAGACCCCGAGGGCGGCCGCCAGCCGGTCGTAGTCGCCGTCCATCGCCGCCAGCAGCTCCCGGCAGCGATCCCGGCGGGCGTCGTCGACGGCGGCCAGCACCATCCCCTCGCCGGGCTGGCCGTAGACGACCGAGGCGCCGTCGGGGGCGACGAGCACCGCCGGCAGGGCGGCGAGGTCCTCCTCGCCGTCGACGGCGACGACGACCGACCCGGGCCGGCGGACGGCCTCGCCGAGCGCCTCCAGAAGCGCCGTCGAGAGCGTCGCCGCCGGGTTCGCGGCCTCGAGGCGGTCGTCGAACCCCGCGACCGCCTCGCTGACCTCGCGGTCGACGCGCTCCCGTTCGGTTCGGCCGTCCACCAGGGCGGCGTCGGGCCGGGCGTCGGCCTCCAGCAGGTGGTAGGTGACGATGTCGCCGACGGCGACGAGGGGGTCGCCCGCGTCGGCGAGCAGCGCTCCGGCGTCGGTGTACACCGGGCCGAGCGGGTCTTTCAGTTCTCCTCGGAGCGCGTCCGGGAGTTCGGCCGCGATCTCGGCGTCGACGTCGGCCATCCTACCGGACCTTCAGCGCGTAGCGGCCCGGTTCGGCGACCTCCATCTCCTGTGCGATCTCGCTCGACTCGGGGTGGGCGATGACGACGTAGCCGGCCCAGTCCTCCGTCAGCGAGTTCGACCCACAGGCCGGACACTGCTCGTCGTCGTCGACCTCGAGTACGCGGTGGCAGTCCCGGCAGACGAGGCGGTCGGCCATCTAATCACCCGCCTGCGCCTCGCGGCGCTGCCGTTCCTCCTCGAGCCAGCCGTGCTTGCCGAGGCCGGGCTGTTTGGCGGTGAGCCCGATCTTCGAGTCGCGGGGGTTCCGCTCGTCGATGCTCTTGGTGACGATGCGGGCCCGGACGGAGTCGCCGACGCTCAGCACGCGGTTGGAGTCCCGGGAGGCGAGCTGCTGGTTCTCCTCGTCGTAGGCGAGGTACTCGTCGGAGATCTGCGAGACGTGCAGCAGCCCGTCGACGGGGCCGATGCCGACGAAGGCGCCGAAGTTGACCACCTCGACGACCTCGCCGTCGACGACCTCCTGCATCTGGGGGTCGAACGTGACGGCGTCGAACTCCGCCTCGTAGTAGACGCCCGGCCGGTTCGGCAGGACCGCCCCCTCGCCGATGTCGTGGACCTCCGTCACGGAGACGACGCTGCCGACCTCTTCGTCCATCCGTCCTTCGAGCTTGTCCTGCAGCAGCCGCTTGACAAGGCCCGGCGACACGTCCGCGAGATGCTCCGGCGGCACCTCGACCGTATCTGTGAGTCGTGCCCGTTTGTACATGCTATGGTTCGGTGAGTTCGAGTTTGGTTCCGCTGCGTAAACTAATTACGGGAACGTTCGCTTCCAGCAGCCGCTCTCTGAGCGGCATGTCGCTGGTGACCGCGCAGTCGGCCGCACGGCCGAGTTCGACCACCGCGTCGTCCGCGTAGTCGGCCTCGTGGGCGACGACGTCGCACTCCCGGCGGGCGAGGTCGGCGCCGACGCTCGCGGCCGTCGCCGCCTCGCCGTTGCCCGTCGACAGTTCTTCCAGTTCCGCCAGCACCGCCCGCGGGACGAGCGGGTCGTACTCCCCGAGCAGTCGGTCGAGCTCTTCGAAGACCCGGACGTCGACCTCGACGGGCGCCATCAGCGCGTTCGTGTCGAGCACGACGCTCATTCCAGCGTGCCGACGCCGATGAGCCGCCAGCGCGCGCCGACCCGGCGGTTGATGGCGATCTTGGCGTCCGACTCCGCGCAGACCGGCCGCTTGAGGTTCACCTCGCACTCGCCGTCGCGGGCGCTCGTGACGGCCCCGACCGTCGTCGCGGTGCCGACCGTCAGCATCAGCGGCTCGCCGGTCGAGATGGGCTCGACGTCGCCCTCGCCGACGATGCGGTCGAACAGCTCGACGTCCATGGTGAACGCCTCCCGGGTCGGCGGCAGGCTGCCCGGCGGGCCGGCGACCTGTCCCGCGAGGGCGTCGCCCTTCGTCAGCGAGGGGTCGAGGCCGGTGCCGACGCCGAGCAGCCCCCCCGGCGTCACCTCGTCGACAAAGGCGTCGCCGGCCTGCAGCGACCGGACGGTCGTCTCGACGGGGCGGTACTCCGACTCGCCGCCCTCCTCGACCTCGCGGCCGGGGCGGATCTCGATTTCCTCGCCCTCGCGGAGCCGCCCCTGCGACAGCGACCCGCCCACGACGCCGCCGGTGAGGTCGTCGTAGGTCGTCCCCGGACGGTTGATGTCGAACGACCGGGCGACCTGCAGCCGCGCGTCGGCGTCGGGGTCCCGGTCCGGCGTCGGGATCTCCTCCTCGACGGTCTGGACGAGCAGGTCCGTGTTGACCTCCTGCTGGGCCGACGTCGGCACGACCGGCGCCCCCTCGGCGACGGTCCCCTCGACGAACTCCTTGATCTGCTCGTAGTTGCGCATCGCCTGCTCGCGGTCGACCAGGTCGATCTTGTTCTGGGCGATGACGATGTTGTCGATGCCGATGATGTCCAGCGCCATCAGGTGCTCTTCGGTCTGGGCCTGCGGCACCGGCTCGTTGGCGCCGACCACCAGCACCGCCCCGTCCATGATGGCGGCGCCGGACAGCATCGTCGCCATCAGCGTCTCGTGGCCGGGGGCGTCGACGAACGACACCGTCCGGAGGGGCTCGCTCTCGGAGCCGTCCGGACACTCCTCGTCGACGGTGTACCGCTCCGGCGCCTCGCGGTCCGGACACTCCCGGAACGTCGCGTCGGCGTACCCGAGGCGGATGGAGATGCCGCGCTTCATCTCCTCGGAGTGCTGGTCGGTCCACTCGCCGGACAGCGCCTGCACGAGCGTCGTCTTCCCGTGGTCGACGTGACCCACCAGTCCGATGTTCACCTCCGGTTGTCGGTGATTCTGCGTCATTTAGTAATGACGTGTAAATCCTGCCGTGCCGGTGATAACGCTTCCGCTTTTTCCGTGTCCGGCCCACAGCGATAAGCCGTCCGGACCCGAACCGCGCCCATGACGTCCGCCGAGACAGTCACCGTCGACTCCTACAGCACGCTCGTCGACGTCGAGGCCGTCGAGTCGGCGCTCGCCGATGCCGTCGACGACCCCGAACCCGTCTCGAACCACTGGCGGTCGCGGTCGCTGCTGTACACGGCCGTCGCCGACGAGATCGACGCCTACGACACGTTCTACGCGCTGAACCGCGCGGCGCTGGAGCACGCGCTGGCGGCCCACGGCGTCGACCTGCCCGAAAGCGAGCGGGAGGCCATCCTCGAGACGTACCACGAACTCGCCGTCTTCGACGACGTCGAGGCCGGCCTGCGCGCCCTCGGCGAGGCCGGCGTCGACGTCTACGTCCTCTCGAACGGCAACCCCGCGATGCTCGAGTCGATGGTCGACCACGCCGGCATCGGCGAGTACATCGAGGACACCATCAGCGCCGACGAGGTGGGAACGTTCAAGCCGGCGACCGAACTCTACCGCCACGCCGCCGCCCGGACGGGAACGCCGGTCGACCGCATCGCCCACGTCAGCGCGCTGTTCTACGACGTCCTGGGCGCGAGCCACGCGGGCATGACCGGCGTCTGGCTGGACCGCGGGTCGGTCCCCTGGGACGATTTCGCGGGCGACCCCGACGCCGTCGTCTCCGACCTCCGGGAGGTCGGGCCGACCCTCGGGCTGACGTAGCGTCCGGGCGGGTAGTGACGTCGCGTTTACACAAACGAGTTTCAGCCAAGCTATTAGCCGCTGGAATCCGTGGACACGAGCATGAGCGACGCAGAGCAGGCATCGCTGCTGGAGTGCGAGGAGTGTCTCCAGCCGGCGGAGGCCTTCGCGGTGGTCGGCAACGAGACCCGACTGGCCATCCTCGAGGCGCTGTGGGCGGCCCCGGAGCGGCCGGTGTCCTTCTCCGACCTGCGGAGCCGGGTCGGGATGGCCGACAGCGCGCAGTTCAACTACCACCTCCAGAAGCTGACGGGCCAGTTCGTCGCCAAGACCGACGACGGCTACGACTTTCGGAGCCCCGGCCGGGCGGTAATCCAGGCGGTGCTGTCGGGGTCGCTGAACCGGGACCCCGAGCTGGAGCCGTTCGCCGTCGAGGGCGGCTGCATCGACTGCGGCGCCGGCCTGGAGGCCCGCTACGGGGACGAGCGGATCCGGGTGGTCTGCCCCGACTGCGGCCGGGGCCACGCCGACTGGGACTTCCCGCCCGGCGGCCTGGAGGACCGCTCTCCCGGGGAGGTGATGGACGCGTTCAACCAGCGGGTCCGGCACCTGCTGTGTCTCTCCGCCGACGGGGTCTGCCCCGACTGCAACGGCCGCATGGAGACGACCGTCGACTACGCCGATTCGGACGCCGACAGCACGGTCGAGGTGCGGCACTGGTGTCGGCGCTGCGAGAACGAGACCGACACCACCATCGGCATCTCGCTGCTCGACGACGCCGAGGTGGTCTCCTTCTACCGCGACCACGGCGTCGACCTCAACGCCGTCCCCTTCTGGACGCTGCCGTGGTGCGTCGCCGACGACGACACCACCGTGCTGGACGACGACCCCTGGCGGTTCCAGGTCGACGTCGAACTCGACGACGAGCGGCTCGAGGTGGTCCTCGACGAGGAGCTGGCCGTCGTCGACGCCGAGCGCCGGACCGTCGCCGACGACTGATACTGGTCTCGGCGTCCGCTACCGGTGGGTTGGAACGGGCTTGCGTATGGCGCGGGTGGTTCGTGCGGGTTGAGCGTAAAGTGGACCGCGATGACCTCGAAAGCCCTCGGCCGGCTCCGGTCGCGCGGCTCACGGCTCGCAATGCTCGCCGTTCGCCAGTCCGAGGCCCCTCGCTCCGCTTGAGGCCTCGCGACGGCTCGCTGTCGTCCGAAACCCGAAGATATTCGTGATCACGGACGACCGCCGGTCGTCCGAACGACACTCCTCGGCCTTCGGCCTGCGGTGTCCTCGCGCGGCGGCGCCGCGCGAGCGGGCCGAGGGACCGCCGGTCCCTCGCGGCTTGCGTCGCCGTGCCTCCCGGAGCGGGCGGTCGGCTGCGCCGACCCCGCAAGCACGCGAGTGAAGCGCGCGCGCAGCGAATCGCGGCCCCCCGAGCGCCGCGAGGGCGTTCGAGGCCTCTACGTCGAGACAAGCTCGAACTAACCGAACTGCTCAACACACCCAATAGATAGACCGTCCCGCCGGCTACCGTTCCAGCGCCCGCTTGTACGCCTCGAGCGTCCGCTCGACGTCCTCCTCGGTGTGGCCGTAGGAGACGAAGTTCGACTCGAACTGGTTCTGGGAGACGAGAATCCCCTCCTCGAGCAACTGTGGCCGGAACAGCCGGGCGTAGCGGTCGGTTTCGGCGCCGGTCACGTCGGTGCCTTCCTTCGGACAGTCGGCGTAGCGGTCGCAGGCGGGGTTCTGCCGGCAGCCGGCCTCGCAGGGGTCACTCTGCGTCGGCGTCTCGGCCCGCGTGAACACGAGCTTGAACATCGAATCCCGCCCGACGACGGTGTAGTTGGGGGCCCGGTCGGAAACGATCTCGGCCAGCCCCTCGCGCAGTTGCCGGCCGAGGCCGTTGACGTGGTCGTAGACGTCCTCCTGGGCGCAGAACCGCAGCGTCTCCAGGCCGGCGGCCATCGTCACCGGGTGGCCGGAGAAGGTGCCGGCCTGGAACACCTCGCCGGAGGGGGTGAACTGCTCGATGTACTCGGTCTTGCCGCCGATGGCGCCGACCGGGAAGCCGCCGCCGATGATCTTCCCGAACGTCGTCACGTCGGGGTCGATCCCGAACTCCCCCTGGGCACAGCGGAGCCCGCCGACCCGGAAGCCGGTGATGACCTCGTCGAAGATCAGCAGCGCCTCGTGGTCGTCGGTCAGGTCCCGGAGCAGCTCGTGGTAGCCGTCCTCGGGGGCGACGATGCCCATGTTGGCCTGCACCGGTTCGACGAGGACGGCCGCGATGTCGTCGCCGTGGGCCTCGAAGACCTCGTGGGCGGCCGCCTCGTCGTTGAACGGCACCGGGAGGGTGTGTCTGGCGAACGACTCCGGGATGCCGGGGCTCGACGGGTGAGGGTGGTCGGCGTCGCCCTCCACGAGCGTCGACTCCTGGGCGCCGTGGTAGCCGCCCTGCATGACGACGACCTTGTCGCGGCCGGTGACGGCCCGCGCCAGCCGGCAGGCCGACACCGTCGCCTCGGTGCCGCTGTTGACGAACCGCACCATCTCGACGCTCGGGACGTGCCGGCAGACGAACTCCGCGTGTTCGACCTCGATCTCGCTCGGCATCCCGTACATCGGGCCCTCGGCGGCGTGCGACTGGACGGCCGCCTCGACCGGCTCCGGGAGGTCGTGGCCCAGAAGCAGCGGCCCCAGCCCGTTCACCCAGTCGACGTAGCGGTTCCCGTCGGCGTCGACGACGTGGCCTCCCTCGCCGCGCTCGACGAACGTCGGATACGGCTGCGGCGCGGCGCGAACCGAGGAGTTGACCCCACCGGGCAGCACCGACAGCGCCCGGTCGTACAGCGAGCGCGAGGCGTCGCGGTTCATGCCCGACCGTACGTGTGCAGGCCCAAAAGAGGTTGCCGTCTCGTCCGGCGTCGCCCGCCGCTTAGCGCGCGCCGCGGGCGACCCCGCCCGCGGATACAACTTGGTTGTAAAAGTTAGTTATATCACGCCGGAGTCCGTGGCCCGGACCGATGGCGTTCAGCGACCGACTGCTCGAGGCGGGCGAAGACGTCTGGGCAGCACAGATGGACCACCCGTTCGTCCGGGAGCTGGCGGCCGGCACGCTCGACGAGGCGGCCTTCGAACACTGGGTGAAGCAGGACTACCGCTACCTGCTCGACTACGCCCGGCTGTTCGCCGTCGCGGGCGCGAAGGCCGGCGACGAGGCGACGATGACGCACCTGCTGGGGGTCGCCCACCAAGTGCTCGACGAGGAGATGGAGCTGCACCGCTCTTTCGCCGCCGACTACGGCATCGACGAGGCGGAACTGGAGTCCGTCGAGAAGGCCCCCACCTGCGTGGCGTACACGAACTTCCTGCTCCGGACGGCCTACGAGGGCTCCGTCGCGGAGATCGCGGCGGCGCTGTACCCCTGCATGCAGGGGTACCTCGACGTCGCCGAGCACATGGCCGAGCTGGCCGACGGCGAGCACCGCTACACGCCGTTCATCGAGACGTACACCGGCGAGGAGTTCCGCGAGGCGACCGACTGGTGTCGGGCGTTCGTCGACCGCTGCGGCGAGCGGTATCCGGGCGAACGCGAGGCGATGGAGGCGGCGTTCCTGCGGAGCGCGAAGCTGGAGTACCGCTTCTGGGAGATGGCCTACACCCGGGAGGGGTGGGGCCTGTGAGCGACGTCCCCGCCGACTACGGGACGTACGCCGCCGGGCGGTCGGAGCCGCGGTTCACCGACTGGCTGCGGGCGCGGTCGGAGCCGGCCTGGAGCGACGCCGTCGACGGCCGGTTCGTCCGCGAGTTCGGCGCCGGCACGCTGGAGGAGGCGGTCTTCGCCGACTACCTCGTGCAGGACTACGTCGTCGTCGACGCGCTCGTGGCAGCGTTCGGCCACGCGGTCGGGCAGGCGCCCGACATGGCGGCCCGGCGGCCGCTCGTGACGTTCCTGGAGACGGTGACCGACGAGGAGAACGACTACTTCCGGCGGGCCTTCGAGGCGCTCGAGGTGCCGGCCGAGCGCCGGGACGACCCCGAGCCGACGGCGACGACGGCCGCCTTCTGCGACCTGCTGGGGCGGGCCGCCCGCGAGGGCGGCTACGCGGAGACGCTGGCGGTCCTCGTCCCCGCCGAGTGGGTCTACGAGTCGTGGGCGGCCGCCGTCGCCGCCGACCACGGCGACGGGACGTCGCCGCCGAGCGCCGGCGCCGACCTCCCGTTCTACTACGCCGAGTGGGTCGACCTGCACGCGGTGCCGTCGTTCGTGGAGTTCGTCGCCTGGCTCCGCGGGCAACTCGACGACGTCGGCCCGGCGCTGTCGCCGCGCCGGCGGCGCCGCGTCGAGCGGCTCTTCACCCGGACGGTCGAGCTGGAGGCGGCCTTCTTCGAGGCCGCCGTGGAGGCCGACGGATGACCTCGACGGCGCTGACCCTCGGCGTGACGGCGCTGACCGTCCTGTCGGTCACCGGGGTCGGGCTGCTGGCGGTCCGGGGCCGCGTCCGGTCCGTCGAGGACTTCATCGCCGCCCGCGACTCCGTCGACCGCGGGACGATGACCGCCACGGTCGTCGCCTCGACGATGGGCGCGTGGATCCTCTTCAGCCCCGCCGAGGCCGGGGCGGCCTTCGGCGGCCTGCCGGCGGTGCTCGGCTACGCCCTCGGCAGCGCCGTCCCGCTGCTCTGCTTCGTCCCCGTCGGCCGCCGGATCCGCGAGGTGATGCCGGCCGGCCACTCGCTGACGGAGTTCGCCTACGCCCGCTTCGGGCCCGCGATGTACGCCTTCGTCCTCGTGGTGTCGGTGTTCTACATGTTCGTCTTCCTGGCGGCGGAGATGACCGGCATCGCGGGGGCGCTGTCGCTGGTGGCGGACGTCCCGCTGTGGCAGACGTCGGCGCTGGTCGGCGGCTTCGTCCTCGTCTACACGGTCTACGGCGGGCTGGTCGCCAGCATCGTCACCGACACGGTCCAGACGCTGGTCGTCCTGCCGCTGCTGGCGGCCGGCTTCGGCGGCGCCGTCGTCGCCCTCGGCGGCCCCGCCGAACTGCACGCGACCGCCGTCGCCGCCGAGCCGACGCTGCTGGACCCCGGGTTCCGCCCCGGCGTCGAGTTCGGCGTCTACGTCGCCGTCGCCATCCTCGGGTCCAACATGCTCAACCAGGGGATGTGGCAGCGGGTCTACGCCGCCGACGGCGACCGCGCGCTCCGGGACGGCCTCGCGGTCGCGGCCGTCGCCGTCGTCCCGATGGTGCTGCTGGCCGGGCTGTTCGGCGTCGCGGCCGCCGGCCTCGGGCTGACCGACTCCGGACCCGCCAGCGTCGCCTTCTTCCTCGTGCTGGAGGCGGCCTTCCCGACGTGGGTGACCGTCGTCGTCGTCGCGCTGGCGGTGCTGCTGGTGATGAGCTCCGC
This sequence comes from Haloarculaceae archaeon, assembly GCA_018609665.1. GTDB lineage: Archaea > Halobacteriota > Halobacteria > Halobacteriales > Haloarculaceae > Natronomonas. The sequence continues at coordinate 11,587 of JAHENN010000060.1, forward strand.
CGACACGATGTTCAACGCCATCGCCAGCGTCGTCACGGCCGACCTGGCGCGGCTCCTCGACCGCCCCGACGAGCGGCGGCTGTGGACCGTCGGCCGGGGGCTGACCGTCGTCGTCGCCGCCGGCGCGGTCGTCGTCGGCGCACAGGGGTACAGCGTCCTCGAGCTGTTCCTGACGGCGGACCTGCTGGCGGTCGCCGTCTTCGTGCCGTTCCTGGCCGGGCTCTACACCCCCCGGCTCTCCGGCGGCGGCGCCCTCGCGGCCAGCGTCGCCGGACTCGCCGTCGGCGTCGCCCGCTTCCCGCCGCTGCGCGGGCCGCTGACCGCGTTGCCGGGGGCGTCGGTGCTGCCGGCGCCGTCGTTCCTGGCGTCGTTCCTCGGCGCGGCCGTCGTCGCGACCGCCCTGACGGCGCTCGCGGCGGCCGTCGGCGACGCCGGGGCGGACCTCGAGACGCTGGACCGGGAGGTGCGGCGGCTCGACGACCCCGTCGCCGACGGCGGCGAGGAGGAGGAGGACGGACGATGAGCGCCGTCGGCGCGACGGCCTTCGCCGCCCTCGTGTGGGGGTCGGTCCTGCTCGTGGCCGCCGCCTTCGTCTACGTCGCGGGGTCGCTGCTCGCCGCGCGTGCCGGATAAACCGCAGAAAAGCGTCGTCGAACCCGAGCTACACCGCCGACCGGCCGCTCTCGCCGGTCCGGATCTGGTAGGCGTCCTCCACCGGGAGGATGAACACCTTGCCGTCGCCGGGCTCGCCGGTCTTGCCGGCCTCCTGGATCGCCTCGGCGACGTCCTCGGCGGGGATGTCCGCGACGACGCACTCGACCTTCACCTTCTGGTGGAGGTCGACGCTGTACTCCTCGCCGCGCCACTGGCCCGTCTTGGCGGGCTGGGAGCCGCGGCCGGAGACGTTCGTCACCGTCAGCGACGGGGCACCGACCTCCGCGAGACCCTCCTTCACGTCCGAGAGCTTGTCCGGCCGGATGAACGCCATCACCATCCTGATGCCGCCGTCGTTGGCGACGCCGCCGTCGGGGCGGACGATACCCTCGTCCTCGACGTAGCCACCGTCGGTGGCGGTCGGCCCGCTGGAGCCGCGGCCGAACTCGGGGTAGGTGTTGGTACC